>JAFZXP010000005.1 GCA_017616735.1 Bacteroidales bacterium | reverse complement strand
GTGGCAAGAGCTGGCGTACTTTGACAAGAGACGAGTGGGTATATGTTTTTAACACCAGAAGTACAAGCAGCGGAATAAGATATGCTAAAGCAACGGTGAATGGCGTCAATGGAGTGATACTTCTCCCAGACAACTGGAGCAAAAGCACATACAGCCTGAGCAACACCAACAAAACTGACGCGGGCTTCAGCAGCAACCGCATAAGCCAAACAGATTGGACAAACAAGTTTGAATCCAACGGGGCAGTCTTCCTGCCCGCTGCGGGCTACCGATACGGGACAAGTGTCAACTACGTCGGTTCCCGCGGCGGCTACTGGTCGGCTTCGTACAAAGGTAGTGACGGCGCGCGCTACGTTTGGTTCAACGATGGCGGCCTCGTTCCGGGCCATTGGGACTTCCGCAACTACGGTCGGAGTGTGCGCCTTGTCTGCTCCGCCGAGAATTAATTCCTTGTGAAGGGGCAGAGACAGTGGCAGGCCAACGGCTTTTTGGTTGCGGAGTGTAAGACGCTCCCCCCCGCGCCAAAAGAGATGAATTTAATGACTTGCGGTCAAAATTTTTGACCGCAAAAGTAAGTCCCATAACTGAAGTGTTTATGACAAAATGTCATATAAATATGTCAAAATGTCCGCATTATTCCTCTGGTACATAGTTTGATATTGTTCCGGTCGAAAGCTGAGGCGATGAGCCGAGGCCGAAAACAATGAATGTTTAACTAAAAATAGGAGATATTAATTATGTTACCAGTATTCAAAAACAGTTGGTTCCCAACAGTGTTCGATGAATTCTTTGACAATGACGTTATGCCGCGTAACAATGTTACAGCACCAGCAGTCAATGTGAAAGAGGACGACAAAGCTTACACAATGGAAGTTGCGGCACCAGGCATCCGCAAGGAATTCTGCCGCGTGAGCATCAATGAAGACGGTAACCTGAACGTTGCCATCGAAAACAAGACAGAACATAAAGACGAAGACCACAAACACCACTATCTGCGTCGCGAGTTCTCGTACACCAACTACGAGCAGAACTACACTCTGCCGGACGATGTGGAACGTGACCAGATCTCGGCTAAAGTGGAGCACGGCATTCTGACCGTTGTCTTGCCAAAGAGAACTAAAGAAGAGAAAAAGGTCTCAAAGAATATCGATATCCTTTAAGATCTTAACGGAAAACTATGCAAAGCATCACGAATGTGAGGCCTAAAGCCTCACCCCTGAAGTGAGGCTTTGCATAGTTTGAAGTCGAATTAGAAATGTTTATAGGTTATTGAGGTTATAAAGACGAAAAACTATGCAAAAAATAGCAGGCATTGCGTAAGCGGAAATAATTAGCCTGCAGCTTTTTGCATAGTTTGAAGTTAAAATCAGTATAATAACGGAAAAACTATACAAATAATCACGAATGTGAGGCCTAAAGCCTCACCCCTGAAGTGAGGATTTGTATAGTTTTGGAGTTTAAGAGTTTGAATTTCAGATTCAGACTCTTTTTTTTATATATTTGCGAAAATTTTAAATCATGATTTTCTACTTCTCAGGCACAGGCAACACCCGCTGGATAGCCAGTCAGTTGGCAGAGTTAACCGGCGAAAAACTTCTATTCATTCCCGATGAATTGCAAGGCGAAATGCATTATCATTTGGATGAGAACGAACGCATTGGCTTCTGCTTCCCGATTCACGGCTGGCAACCGCCTCATATAGTGCGCGATTTCATTCGCGGTATGGCAATCGACAATGCACAAGGCCATTACTGCTACTGCGTGTGCAGCTGCGGCGACTCTATCGGCCTTGCCATGAATTTGTTGCAAAGATATCTTGCCAAGAAAGACCTGCATGCCGATGCGGTGGTGTCGATACAGATGCCCGAAAGCTATGTGGCCCTGCCGGGAATGTACACCGATACTCCTGAGAATGAGAAACGCAAAATAGACAATGCTGCGTTGAAAATCAAAGATATAGCGCCAAGAATTATCAATAGGGAAGTAGGCGTTACGGATATCATCAAAGGCCATATCCCATGGATTCTGACCCATATCGTGGGCGCTTTCTTCAACGGGAAAATGATTACCGACAAGCCATTTAGAGTGGATGCCGATAAATGTGTGCATTGCGGAGTTTGCGCCGGCAGCTGCCCCACAAAAAACATTGTGATGAGCTACGGACTGCCCGTGTGGCAACACCAAAGTTGCACAGCATGCCTGGCGTGCTATCATCATTGTCCGGTGCATGCAATCAATTATGGCTCAACCACCAAGAAGCGCGGACAATACTATTTCAAAGAGAAACAGGCTTAGAATCCCAGCAGCAGTCCGGCAAATCCGACGGCTAATCCCAATACTATTTTTATGCCTTTTGAAAGCAAAAAGGCTTTGCGCGACTCGGCCAGCAGTGGCAGCGCGCCGTGCCCGTCTTGAACTATGCTGTTGGCCAGCAAAACACTCATCGGGATGATGCCTTGGGCAAACAGCAGCACAAAAACCAAATGCGGTCCCGATTCGGGTATGATGCCAATCAGTATGGCCAAAAGCAGAACCAGATATTGGTTGTTGCTGGTAAATGATTGAATGTCAATAAAATGATTCAATAATGTGATGACCAGAATCACGCCGAAGCTCCAGAAGAAAATCTTGGGCAGATGAACCTTGATGACGTGTTCCCACAGATGTTCTTGCAGGAAATGTTCCTTGGCGACAATCACTATGACCAGAATCACCGAGAACATCGCAAGCAGGGTGTAGTGTATCCATTCCTCGTCGCCGCCATGCTCGTGTCCGTGCTCGTGACCATGGTCGATAACGCCTCCCAGAATCAGGCCGATTACCAATATGCACAAACCGATGAGCAAGGCCCGCACAAAAGTGATGTTTTTCAGGTTGTTACGTCCGGTGTGCTCGTGATGGTCGTGATGACACTCGGCTTGGTCATGCAGCGGGAACGAAGTCTCTGACAGGCCAATGAACTTGTTTTTCATGGTGAACTGCAGAATGGCGCCCACCAATATCGACAGTCCAAACAGTATTCCGGTGATTGTCAACGCTTTACCGGGGAACATTGAGAACATGAAAAAGGCTTCGTCGCCAGCGGTTGCTATCAGGGCGGCCATCAGAGCCGGGAAGTTGACCACGCCGTGAATGTATAGCGATACCATGGTGAAAGTGCCCAGACATCCCGGAATCACTCCCATAAAGGCGCCTATCAGAATCTGAATCCATGGTGACGCTTGCAGTCGTGTCGATAATAATCCTCTGGTTTTAACATTTATAAACTCGATTATCATCATCATGCCTAGTACAAAGGCTGTGATGGTAAGTGTTTGTTGCAGAATGGTATACAAATGTTCAAACATCGTTTTCAAATTTTTGCAAAAATACTATTTTTTTAGACTTTAGACCTTAGACTTTAGTAAAAATTCTAATCACTAAAAACTAAAGACTAACGACTAAAGACTTTTTACTATTTTTGCAAAAAATGTAAGTATGACAAAAAACGACTGTTTCTTTTTTGGAAAAGTGACTAAAACTCATGGTTTGAAGGGTGAGGTTACTATCAAGATGGATGTGGTGAATCCGTTGGATTTCAAAGAGTTGCGATATATTCTAGTGGATCAGGACGGAACGCTTGTTCCTTATTTTATCGAGAATCTGAAGATAAACGGGGATAAGATGTTTGTTCAGTTGCAGGATGTGACCAAGATGGAACAGGCGATGGCTTTTGTCGGCAGAGCGGTGTTTTTACCCAACGAGATGATGCCTCAGCTTGATGATGACGACTTTTATTTCAGCGAGATAAAAGGCTTTATGCTGGTTGACAAACGAAAAGGCGAGGTGGGCAGAATTTCGGATGTGCTGGAGTATCCGACTCAGGCTGTGATTCAGATTATGCGCGACGGAAAAGAAATTCTCATACCGGTGCATGACGATATTATCAAAAAAGTCGACAAGAAGAACAAGGTGTTGACTGTGGATGCTCCCGAAGGCTTGATTGATATGTATCTTGAGATGTAGTCATGGACAGCCGCCCGTTTTTCTTCAAAAAATTCGCTTTGTTTCATCATCGCTCGACTATGAAAATCGGGACTGACGCAATCTTGCTTTCCCGATGGGTTGAGGTGTCGGATAAGGACGAGGTGCTGGATATAGGGACAGGCTGCGGACTGATTCCGTTGATGTTGGCGCAAAAGGGCATCAAAAGCGCCGACGCGGTGGAGATTGACAGCGATTCTTGTGATGAAGCGGCGCATAATTTCAGCAATTCGGCGTGGAAAAACAAGCTTCAGGCCATAAATGAAGACGTCAGAGAGTATGTCGGGCATTGTGACAAAAAATATGATTTGATAGTGTCAAATCCGCCGTTTTTCTTTGGTGACAATATTCCTGAAAAAGCCAAAAAAGGTTTGGCAAGACATACTAATACATTGAGTTACAATGATTTGCTACTATCAGTAAAACGATTGCTCAAGCCGGATGGCCGCTTTGCTTTGGTGCTGCCCGAGCGCGAATCGAGGACGTTTTTGAAAAATGCTGAAAATCAGGGCTTTTATCTGCAAAAAGAGATGAAAATTGTTCCGATTGAAGGGAAAGAACCTAATAGAATAAACATGCAATTCGTTGTAAATCAAGTTGATAAGGTTGAAAGCGAAGTTTTCATACTGCGACACCCCGATCATTCCTTTACCAAAGAATACAAAGACTTTTTAAAAGATTATTATTTGGATTGAAAAAAGTCGTAATTTTGCGGACATTTTATGCTTAAACTGATAATCATAGCGATAATACAGTCGGGTTTCCTCGCCGTCGCCCAATATTTTATGAAATTGGGAATGGAGAAGGTGGTGGAATACAGCATGACTTGGGCCTTCTTCCGCAGTTTCTTCAACTGGCAGCTGGGCTTGGCTTTGATATTATATGTCATAGCTATGGTTATTTACATGTTTATGCTTAAAACTTATCAGCTGTCGGTGGTTTATCCTCTGACCAGCATCAGCTATGTGTTCACCATGCTTCTGGCCATGTTTTTCTTGGGTGAAGCCATTCCGGTGGTGAGGTGGGTCGGTGTGCTGCTGGTGATGCTTGGCGTTGGAATGATAGCAAAATAACTTGAGAATTAATAGTTAAAGATATAATTATGAGTAAATTAGTTGTTGTGGCTCTCGGCGGAAACGCTTTATTGAGAAGCAATCAAAAAGGAACTTACAAAGAACAGATTGAGAATGTTACAGAAACATGCGAGGCTTTGATGAGCTTCATTAAAAATGGTGACAATCTCATTATCGGCCATGGCAATGGTCCTCAGGTGGGCAATGTGATGCTTCAGCACGAAGCCGGTGCCAAGATGTTCGAGGTGCAGCCGATGCCAATGGATTTCTGCGTGTCCGAAACTCAGGGTTCGATCGGTTACATGATTGAGACCGGATTCCGTAAAGTGTTGTCGCAGAATGGTTATAAGCACAATATTGTTACTTTGGTGACCCGTGTTTTGGTTGACGGTAACGACCCTATGTTCAAAAATCCTACCAAACCTGTAGGTCCTTACTACGAGAAGGAAGAGGCTGAAGATTATGCCGCCGCCACCGGCGCCGTGTTTAAAGAAGATCCGAAGGGTAGAGGCTGGCGTAAAGTTGTGGCGTCTCCAAAACCATTGGAAATCAATAATATTGAGCTCGTCGAACAGCTCGCAAGAGGTGGAAATATCGTCGTTACAGTAGGTGGCGGCGGCATTCCTGTCGTTGAAAAAGACGGATACTATGTTGGAGTTGAGGCCGTTATCGACAAAGACCTTGCTTCATCGCTGGCAGCAGTGCAGGTGAAAGCCGACGAATTCTACATCCTGACCGATGTGCCGCAGGCTTATATCAACTTCCGCAAAGAAAATGAGAAGGCTCTCGGCAGAATCACTGTAGCCGAAGCCAAGAAATATCTTGAAGAAGGTCAGTTTACCGAAGGCTCGATGGCACCTAAGATGCGTGCTGCTATCAAGTTTGTCGAGGAAACAGGTCACGAAGCTGTTATCACCGACGCTACAAGCCTGGGAAATCCAAACGCTGGAACGAGAATCGTTAAGTAGTTAATAAATTTAAAAAGAATAAGAGGGATTGTCGTAATCTGCGATAATCCCTCTTTTAACTTTAAGAACTTTTAACTAAAATGGAACGTCGTCATTCATTTTTGACTTGAAACGTCGTTCGCTTGGAGCGTTGAAGTTGGGGTTGGGAGCGAACTGTGACGGCTGATCGTTGCCGCCGGCATCGTTGCCAACTCCTGGTTCGGCGCCAGCGGACGGTATCTGCTCCAAATCTTCAAATCGGGCGTACTGTCCAACAAAGCGCAACTCTACATCGCCAAGTTTACCGTTACGGTGCTTGGCGATATTTATTACAGCCTTGCCCTTGGTTGAGGAATGGTCTTCGTCTTCGCTCAGCCCGTAATATTCCGGACGATAAATAAAGATTACCATGTCGGCGTCCTGCTCGATTGCACCCGATTCACGAAGGTCGGAAAGTATAGGCTTCTTGGAGCCCGGACGTGTCTCAACGCTACGCGACAGCTGTGAAAGAGCCAGCACTGGGATGTTGAGCTCCTTTGCCAAACTCTTGAGCGAACGGCTGATGTTGCTGATTTCCTGCTCGCGGTTGCCGTTTTTCTCGGTCTTGGCTGTCATCAGTTGCAGATAATCGATAAACACCATCTGAATGTCGTGCTGCTGTTTGAGTCGACGGCATTTGGCGCGTAGGTCGAACACCGAAAGCTGTGGGGTGTCGTCTATGAAAAGTTTGGCATTGATAAGCGGCGACACCTTGGTGTTGAGCTGCTGCCATTCGTATTCGGCCAGCTGTCCGGTGCGCAGCTTGTCGGCTGTCAGCGATGTTTCGGATGAAATCAAACGGGTGACCAGCTGCACCGACGACATCTCAAGCGAGAAGAAGGCGATGGGTTTGTTGAAATCGACAGCGGCATTGCGCGCCATATTGAGGGCAAAAGCTGTTTTACCCATTGACGGACGCGCTGCCAGGATGATTAGATCCGACTTCTGCCATCCTTGTGTGATGCGGTCAAGAGCTGTGTATCCTGATGGAACGCCACGCAAGGTGGAACCGGCGTTTTTAGCCTTTTCGATATCGTCGATGGCCAGTTTCACAAGGTCGGGCATCTGGTCGTAGTTGCGGCGCAGGTTGTTCTCGCTGATTTGGAACAGCTTGTTCTCGGCGCTGTCGAGCAAATCGAACACGTCGGCTGAATCCTCGTAGGCGTCTTTTATGGTTTCGGACGAAATCTGGATGAGACGGCGCTGGATGTATTTCTGAAGAATGATGCGTGAGTGGTACTCGATATTGGCCGACGACACCACGCGGTTGGTGAGCTGCGAAATGTAGTACGGTCCGCCAACCGCCTCCAAGTCGCCTGTCGACTTCAGATGGTTGGTCACGGTCAGAATATCAATCGGCTCTGATTTGGTGAACAAATCCTTGATTGCTTCGAAAATAATCTGGTGAGCCTCCTTGTAAAACACCTCTGGCGACAAAATGTCGATGACGGCGTTCACGGCCTCTTTCTCAAGCATGAGGGCACCCAAAACCACCTCTTCCAAGTCGACGGCTTGTGGTGGTATACGTCCTTGACTGTCAAGCAGTTCGACTGCTGACGGAACGCTTTGTGCCTTTATAAATCCTGTTCTTTTTTTACTGTCGTTATTCATACCGCAAAGGTATAAATAATGATAGTTTGTTTATAAAATGTTGATAACTTTTTTGCCTGTCAGGCTAAGTGGTTGTAGATGTCGCGAAGAGCCTTGTTTTCCAGTTCGAGGTCGCTGTCGACGAGCAGCCTTTCCGCCAAGTTGTCGCTGGTGGCGTTGAGTATGATGCGGCTGTGTTCGAAGAGTGTCTTGTCGGTAAAGACGCTCTCGTAGACGTTCTTCAGGGAGAAGTCGTTTTTGACCTTCTCGTGGTGGAAGTCGGATTGTTGCAGCACCTCTCTGAGGTTGATGATCTTATAGTTTAGCTCTTTGGCGACATCGAGGTTGAAGCGCTGTAACGATGCCGTGATGTTCTGTGGTGCGAAGCATACCACACGCTCGTAGCCTGCCAGCTGTTCGATGAGCAGAGGGATGCTCTCTTTCCATCGCGACATGTCGTCGAGGCAGTTCCATCGGTAAACTCGGTCGTAACGGCCGTTGTTGGATAAAATCGAGAATCCTATGATAAACTCGGTGTAAGGCTTGTCGCCGTCGAAAATAGGCACCGCGGGCCGGTAAAACAGCAAATTCAGGTATGCCGTCGGCTGGTTGGTGTCTCCTAAAAGATTGTAAAGCGATTTATAATCAATGGTGTATGGTTTGTCGCTTTCGTTTGGAACGTCTTTCCAACAATAGCCGTGAAACTCGCAACGGTAGGGCGTTTCGCATTGGTTGCCGATTGGAATTTTGGGGGAATGAGGCTGCTTGATGATGTTTTTGAAGTTGGATATATTCTTGGCTATCACATCCTGATAGCTTTCGGCATACTGTTTAACCGATTGAAACAGAAATAGTTGTGATAAGTCCAGCTCGCCTTGTTTGACATAATCGGCATTGAGATACATCAGCTGCATGTCGGAGAGCGGGACATTGCAACCTTTAAGGACATAATACTGCAAAGCTGCATCCTTGTAGTATGTGGGGCTGAGGCTTAGCGAACTCTTAACCTCGATGGCGCGCCATTTGTCGCCGTCACGCACAATGATGTCGAGCATTATCAAAGTGTCGTCATACTGGAACACGGCCTCGTACATCACATTGATGGCAGGGTTGCCCAAGTTGCTCATGGTTTCGTGAAACCGCTTGTCGAACTGTGACGGTGAACTGGGTGTCATGTTGAGGCCTCCGGGAAAGTACTGCTGGGCAAGCAAACCGACGTCGGTGCCGCGTTTGAACTTGGCGCGTTGCTCCATGCTCAGCTTGTCGCGCAAAAATGGTCTGTTTTTGAACAGATACAAGGCCTTCTCGCATTGCTCGCCTTTGATGTATGTCGATTTTGATAGTATATGCATCCCGCTGATTTTAAATTACTTGAAGTATATTTTTCTTGGCCGATAATGTCATGCTGACGCCGCGCGCAACCATAAATCCGAGGAAGGCTATCCAAAGGCCGTCATTGCCAAACAGCGGCACCAGAAAGTACCAAAGTGGCAAAAACACCAGCAGCGACGATATTGCCATGGTGTTGCGAATGGCTTTGGATGCTGTGGCTCCTATGTAAATGCCGTCCCACAAGAAGGCGGCGAATGTAATCACGGGGATGAGTACCATATATATATAATAAGGTTGTACCTGCTCGATGATTGTCTGGTTGTCGGAAATGATTCTCACAAATGGAGTGGGGAAGAGAGCGTAAAGAATGGCGAAAGGCAAGCTGATCAGCATGCCCCATTTGAACAGCTGCTTGACCACCTTGCTCAGGCTGTCGCTGTCGCGCGAACCGATGAATTTTCCCACAAGAGCTTCGCCGGCATAAGCGAATCCGTCGGTGAAATATGAGAAAATATAGAAGAACTGCAAGAGTATCATGTTGACACTCAAAATGTCATCCCCAAGTTTGGCCGACTGGTTGGTGAAAAAGGCTATGGTCAGCACCAGCAGTATGCTTCTGATCATCAGGTCGGTGTTGACTTTGAAGAAACGTTTGATTTTGCCAAGGTCGAGCAAGATGGCAAAATCAATTTTTGTCAGATATTGCCGGTATCGCACAAATAATAGAATCACGGCTGTGGCCAGACCGCAGTATTGCGCTATGACTGTGCCAAGTGCAACTCCAACCACGTTCTGGTGCATAACCATGACGAATAACACACTAAATACTATGTTCAAAATGTTGATGACAATAGCTATGGTCATCGGAATCCTGGTGTTCTGCATCCCGATGAACCATCCGTTGAGGCAGTACAGCAACATGTTGGCCGGTGCTGCCCAAATCCTGACGTAGAAATATGTGATAGCCAGGTTGCGCACCTCATCGCTTCCGTCCAACAGCAAAAGGCTTATCTTGGCTATTGGATGCTGGATACTCAATATTAATAAGGAGGCTAAAACGGCAATGGCTATCGAGCGGTATAGCGAATGGCTTATTTCTGAAATGTTGTTGCCGCCATACGATTGGGCTGTGAAGCCGGTGGTGCCTGCTCGCAAGAAACTGAAAAATGAATACAGCACACTGAAAATGGTTCCTCCCAAAGCAATCGCGCCAATATAAACAGACGAGTTCAGATGTCCCATCAGCGTCATGTCGACAAGACCCAGCAACGGAACGGTTATATTGCTGATAATGTTGGGAATGGCCAATTTTAAAATATCCCGATTCATTTGAAAAAATTTTATGCAAAAATAAAAAATATTGTTGTAGGTATCAAATAAATTCCTACCTTTGCGCAGGAAAATCAAGGAGTTGTGGAGATTTGTGGAGCGATTCCACACTATTCCACACAAGTTGATGTGGAAATGAAAAAAGCGGAAAAAGTTATCGCATTGATAATCAATGAATTAACAAAATTTTATTAAAAAATCACAGTTTGGTACGGTTTTAGCACCTAACTATCCGGATTAGCACAGACTAATTTAAAATTATAACACAATGAAGAAAACATTAGCAATTTTGTCAGTCGCATTAGTAGCTCTCGTAATGAGCTCATGCGTTGAGAGTTCAAAGAAGTATCAGGCTTTATTAGCTGAGAAGGAAGCTCTTGTTGTCGAGAATCAGACAATGGAGAACGAATTCAACGCCACACTGGGTATCCTCAATGAGGTGGAGAACAACCTTCAGGCCATCCGTGACGCAGAAGGTATCCTTTTGGTCCAGCAGGAAGGCAATCAGAGAGAACAGATGGTTTCAGAACTCATCCAGTTGAAAGAAGTCATGGCTGCTAACCACGCTCGTCTCGATTCACTTGACAACGTTTTGGCACAGTCAAAGAAGAGCAACGCCAACCTCCGCGCTCAGGTGAAGAAACTCCAGGCACAGCTTGAAGAAAAGGAAGAGATGATTGCTAATCTGCAGGGTCAGATTGCTGAAAAAGACGGTCAGATTGCCAACCTCAACACACAGGTCGACAACCTCAATAGCGATCTCAACAACGCTAACAATCAGATTGAGAGCTTGACAAACGCTAACATGATGCAGGTCAACGAGATGAACGCCGTTTATTACATTGGCGCCAGCAAGAAAGACCTTAAGGCTAAAGGTATCATGTCAAACCTCAAGAACGTCCTCAAGCAGGAAGTTCCTACCGAGGAGTTCACAAGAGCTGACAAGCGCGAACTCAAGACCATCACCTTCAACGCTAAGAAGGCTGTGGTTATCTCAAGCCACCCGGTTGGTTCATACAGCATCGAGAATGTTGACAAGACAACCGTTCAAATCGTGATTACAAATCCAGAGGCATTCTGGAGTGTAACAAAATATTTGGTTGCAATAACCAAGTAATTTTTCTGCTCGTTTTCAATATTTACGGAAATCCGACGCTGCCTGGTGTCGGATTTCTATTTTTATGCATTTTTTTATGCATGGGTAATGAGAAAATATCTATCTTTGCATGACGAGCAGATTAATTTTTTATGTCAAAGAAGATATTGATTGTCGACGATGACGTCGCTTTCGGCGTGATGCTTCGTACATGGTTTCAGAAGCATGGCTGGGATGTGGCCTTGGCGTCGAGTCTGGAAGGAGCGTTGCGCGAACACGGCGCGGCGCGTTTCGACCTTATATTGAGCGATTTGCGTCTGCCTGACGGCGACGGTATCATGCTGCTGACCGAGCTGCGTGAGAAAAAAATCATGACCCCATTCATCATCATGACGGGTTATGCCGACGTGCAGACCGCTGTTAACGCCATAAAACTGGGCGCCTTTGATTATTTGAAGAAGCCTATCACACCCGATGTGCTTGAACAGAAGATTGAGGCGGCGTTGCAGCAGCCAACTCAACCGAAGAAGGAGCCTAAAACGCCGCCTCAAACGTTAACGCAGTCGGTGGTAAAGGGTAATAGCCCTGTAATTCAGAGAGTTTACAAGCATATTTCGCTGGTGGCGCCAACCAAGATGTCGGTGTTGATTCTTGGCGAAAGCGGCACTGGTAAGGAATACATAGCGCGAATGATTCACGAGCAAAGCGGGCGCAAAAACAATCCGTTTGTGGCGGTTGACTGCGGAAGCCTGTCGATGGAACTGGCGCCTTCCGAGTTGTTCGGTCACATAAAGGGATCATTTACTTCGGCCATAGCCGATAAAAAAGGTGTTTTCGAAGTGGCTAAGGGCGGTACGGTGTTCTTGGACGAGGTTGGTAACCTGCCTTACGAGGTGCAGAAACAGCTGCTCAGAGCATTGCAGGAGCAGAAAGTCCGACCTGTGGGCTCGGCGCAGGACATCAATGTGGATGTGAGAA
This sequence comes from Bacteroidales bacterium, assembly GCA_017616735.1. Classification (GTDB taxonomy): domain Bacteria; phylum Bacteroidota; class Bacteroidia; order Bacteroidales; family F082; genus Limimorpha. The sequence goes on along the minus strand of JAFZXP010000005.1, from coordinate 87,397 downwards.
TCATAGCTGCCACGAATGAAGATTTGATGGGGGCCATCGAAAAGGACGCATTCCGTCAGGATTTGTATCACCGTATCAATGAATTTTCGATAGAAGTGCCTCCGCTTCGTGAGCGGCTGGAAGATCTTGAGGAATTCGCTTATCATTTCCTGGCTCAGGCTAACGAAGAGCTTGGCAAAGACGTGAAACGCATCACACCCGATGCCATTGAGATGATGAAACAGCATCGCTGGGACGGCAATTTGCGTGAGCTCAGAAATGTGATACGCCGAGCGACGCTTTTTGCGGAAAATCAGGAGATTACAGTCGATACTTTGCCGGTGCTGACAAGCCGTTTGCAAAAGAGCAAGCCGGACGACGATATGGCTTTGCAGCCTGGCGACGAGAAAGAACAGATTGTGGCGGCGCTTCGCAAGGCCAGAGGCAACAAGACTGTGGCCGCCCGTCTGCTGCAAGTGGATAGAAAGACATTGTACAACAAGATGCATCTTTACGGATTGGAATTGTAAAACTTAATAATATGGAAGATAACGAAAAATTCAGTCTGCCGGAGAACGCTCAACGCGAGCTTAAGCCCGGTGAGGTTTACGAGCCGATATTGTCACCAAAAAAGACATACAAAGAGGTGACTGTGTGGTCGGTGGTTGTGGGTTTGCTGATGACGGTTCTGTTTTCGGCAGCCGCGGCATATCTTGGATTGAAAGTGGGGCAGGTGTTTGAGGCTGCCATCCCTATTGCTATCATTGCCATCGGGTTGTCGAATGTGGCCAGAAAAAATGACGCCTTGTCGCAGAATGTCATCATTCAGTCGATTGGCGGCTGCTCGGGTGGTGTGGTGGCCGGAGCCATCTTCACATTGCCGGCTTTGTACATACTCCAAGGCAAGGGCTATGAAATCGAGATTAACTATATGCAGGTGTTTTTGAGCTCGTTGCTGGGCGGCGTGCTGGGAATTTTATTCCTTATTCCGTTCAGGAAGTATTTTGTGAAGGAACAACACGGCAAATTCCCGTTCCCTGAGGCCACAGCTACGACTCAAGTGCTGGTGAGCGGTCAGAAGATGGGCAAGGATTCGTTGCTGCTTGTCATCAGCGGACTGATTGGCGGTGTTTACGATTTCATCATTTCCACATTCGGATGGTGGTCGGAAACCATAAGCACCAGAGTGCTGACATGGGGAACGGCCTTGGCCGATAAGGTGAAGCTGATGTTCAAAGTGAATGTCGGCGCCGCTGTACTCGGCTTGGGCTATATCATCGGATTGAAATACGCGTTCATTATCTGTTGCGGCTCAATGCTGGTGTGGTTTATCATAATTCCGGGAATGAATTTGATTTGGGGAAGCGACATAATCGATTTGATGAATACCGGAGTCGGCTTGACCATTGGCGATATGGCTCCTGAGATGATTTTCAAGGATTATGCCCGTCATATCGGCATTGGCGGCATTGCCATGGCCGGTGTGATCAGTATCATCAAGTCGTGGGGTGTGATTAAGTCGTCGGTGGGCCTGGCAGCCAATGAGTTCAAAGGCAACAAGACGGCAAACGGAGCTGTTGAACGCACTCAGAGCGATCTGTCGATGAAATTCATCGTTATCGGCATAGTCGCCATACTGCTGCTGACATTTGTTTTCTTCCGTTTCGGAGTTGTCGGCAACTTCGGCCACGCAGCCATAGGCATATTGGTGGTGGCTGTGATTGCATTCCTGTTTACAACAGTGGCTGCAAACGCCATTGCCATAGTGGGCTCCAACCCTGTAAGCGGCATGACCCTGATGACTTTGATTCTGGCCTCTTTGGTTATGGTGGCTGCCGGATTGAGCGGCGCGGCCGGCATGACAGCGGCTTTGATTATAGGCGGAGTGGTTTGTACCGCCCTGGCCGTGGCCGGAGCTTTCATCACCGATTTGAAAGTCGGTTATTGGATTGGCACTACACCGAAAAATCAGGAAATCTGGAAGTTTGTCGGAGTGGCAGTGGCTTCGGCAACAGTGGCCGGAGTTATCATGATATTGAATAAAGCTTACGGTTTTGTGGGCGAGGGCGCTTTGGTGGCTCCTCAGGCCAACGCCATGTCGGCTGTGATTGAGCCTATGATGTCGGGAGGCAACGCTCCTTGGCTGTTGTACGGTATTGGCGCTGCCATCGCATTGATACTCACATTGTTGAAAGTGCCGGCTTTGCCGTTCGCCCTTGGCATGTTCATTCCTATCGATCTGAATATTCCGTTGCTGATTGGCGGCGCGGTGTCGTGGTTTGTGTCGACACGCTCAAAGGATGAAAAACTTAATAAAGCCCGCTACGACAGAGGTACGCTTATCGCATCGGGATTTATCGCAGGCGGTGCCTTGATGGGCGTTGTCAGCGCAATCTTGAAGTTCGGCAATATTGATCTGGTGGCCAGAACCGCCGACGGATCGCTGTTTGCTTCAACACCTTGGGCTTCGCTGATAGCACTGGTGATGTATGTGGCTATCATAGCTTACATGATTTGGGATTCAAAAAGAGCTAAAATTGAAGAATAAATAATAGGGATATGGAAAAATTATTGGATAAATTTTTAAGATATGTCGCCGTTGAGACGACATCAGACGAGAATTCTACATCACAGCCAAGCTCGATGAATGAGTTTGACTTGCTCAGAATGTTGCAGAAAGAGCTGCAGGCATTGGGCATAAAGGCCGATTTGGATGAATACGGATATGTTATGGCGACCATTCCGTCGAACATTGACAAAGATATACCTGCAATAGGCTTTATTGCTCATGTCGACACTTCGCCTGATGCCTCGGGTAGGGATATCAAGCCTCAGATAATTGAAAATTACGGTGGCGGCGATATTCTGTTGAATGCCGAGAAAGACTTGTATCTGAGAGTGTCGGAATTCCCCGAGATGCGTCAGTATATCGGCAAAACCATGATTACAACCGACGGTACCACATTGCTTGGCGCCGACGATAAAGGCGGCGTGGCTGCAATTATGTATGCCGCCCAGTATCTTATTGAGCATCCCGAAGTGAAGCACGGCGAAATCAAGATAGGATTTACACCTGACGAGGAAATCGGACGTGGTGTGGCAAAATTCGATGTCAAGAAATTCGGCGCCAAATATGCTTACACAATTGACGGAGGTGAGATAGGCGAGCTGGAATATGAAAACTTCAATGCTGCCGCGGCCAAAATCCACATCCAAGGAAGTAATATACACCCCGGTTACGCCAAGGATAAGATGGTCAATTCAATGCTAATCGCAATGGAGCTCAACGCCATGCTTCCTGTGGAACAGCGCCCGGCTTATACTCAGGGCTACGAAGGCTTCTTCCACCTTACCGATATCACTGGAACCGTGGAGGAGACGACCATGGGGTACATAATCCGTGATCATGACAGGGCAAAATTCGAGGCTAAGAAAGAACTTATTACCGAGATAGTCGCCTTCTTGAATAAAAAATACGGCGATGTGGTGAAACTGGAGCTGAAGCATCAGTATTATAATATGCGGCAGGAGGTGGAGCCTCACTATTTCATAGTGGAGAAAGCTGTTAAAGCCATTGAAATGGCGGGCATCAAACCTAAAGTTCAGCCTATACGCGGCGGCACGGACGGAGCAAATCTGAGTTTTATGGGATTGCCATGTCCAAACATCTTTGCCGGAGGTCACAACTTCCACGGAAAGTATGAATACGTGCCTCTAGAAAGCATGGAAAAGGCTTCGGAAGTGATTCTGAATATTATAAAACTCTTTACGGAATAATTATTTGTATTCCGGATACAATTCGTAAAACTTATTCTCGAACATACGGACCCGATTCAATGATTTTCGGGTCCAGTCGAGACGTATCTCTTGCTTTTCTTCTTCGGTAAGCTGCCAGTTGATATCGCTTTTGTGAAGGCGCTGGGTGAGAGTGTACATCAGCAACGCCGCCGATACACTGATATTGAAGCTTTCGGTGAAGCCGTGCATGGGTATTTGCACGTACATGTCGGAATGTTCAAGCGCGTAATCGGTCAGGCCTGTTTTTTCGGTGCCGAAAACGACGGCTATAGGTTGGTCGAGAGGCAGGGTGTCGGGGGTGTAGTCGTTCTGATGGGGGCAAGTGGCCACTATTTTATAGCCTTTGCTGTGCAACAGGTCGAAAGCCTCCGGCGTATTGAATTCGTTTACATTATACTTATGCAGATCGAGCCATTTGGTGCTACCCACCACAATATCAGGGTTGATGTCGTAAACCCATTTGTTCTCGATAATGTGAATGTCCTGTACTCCGGTGAGATCGCAGCTTCGCAATACAGCGCTGGCATTGTGCGACTGGTAGATGTCTTCGAGCACAATGGCGATATGCCTTGTTCTGAAACGCAGCACCTCCTCGAAGCGTTTTTTTCTCTCGTCAGTGACATAATCGGAGAGAAATTCGTATAATTTTTGCTCTTTTTCCTTCAAAATGAGTAAGTTAAGAGGTTGAAAATGTGTTTTTAAAATTTTTACAAATATATTAAAAAAAATGTTAGTCATTTAATAAAAATCCGTATTTTTGCAGTTCGAAAAAAGTGAATAGAATATGGCAAAACAAAACGTACAGAAAGACGAGGAACGTCTTGAATCAATCGAGTCGACATTAGGTAGAACAGAGATGTTTGTTGAGAACAACAAGAAGACCATCACAGCAGTGGTTATTGCTCTTATTGTGATAGTGCTTGCTGTTTTCGGTGTTAAGAAATATTATTTGGAGCCACGCGAGAATGAAGCACAGACAGCTATCTTCCGCGCTGAACAGCTTTTTGAGAATGACGATTATGCCACAGCACTCAATGGTGACGGCAACAATATGGGTTTCTTGGATGTCATCAATGAATACGGTAGCACCAAAGCAGGCAATCTGGCTAAGTACTATGCCGGTATCTGCTACCTCAACACAGGTGATTACAACAACGCTATCAAATATCTCGGCGAATTTAAAGGCAAAGATCAGATTGTAAAGCCATTGGCAACAGGCGCCATGGGCGGTGCATATCTCGAACTTGACAATGCCGCTGAAGCAGCCAAGTGCTATGAGAAAGCTGCAAAAGAATCAAAGAACTCATTCACAAGCCCAATGTTTTTGATGTGGGCCGGCTACGCTTACGAGATGGTAGGAAACTATGATAAAGCTCTTGAAATGTATAAGATTGTCAAGGCCGAGTATCCTAACAGCAACGAAGGTTTCAGCATTGACAAGAATATCGCTGAAGTTGAAACAATTCTTGCTCGCTAGAGTTTTTCTAGAGTGTAGAGCTTAGAAATAATGCCTGATTCTGTAGAGTCAGGCATTTTTAATAAATATAAAGACATATGAGAATTATTTATTTCGGAACACCAGAGATCGCAGCGTCGCAGCTGGAAGCCATATTGAATGCCGGTTACGATGTGCCGGTTGTTGTCACTACGCCCGACCGTCCGGCTGGCCGTGGCAAGCAGATGCACTCATCTGAGGTTAAAGAATGTGCTTTGAGACACGGATTGCCAGTGCTTCAGCCGGAGCGTCTGAAAGACGAGGCTTTTCTGGAACAACTGCGCTCGTACAATGCCGACTTGTTTGTGGTGGTGGCATTCAGGATGTTGCCCGAGGCTGTGTGGAGCATGCCGCCCAAAGGCACAATCAATCTGCACGCTTCTCTGCTGCCGCAATACCGTGGAGCGGCCCCCATCAATCATGTTATCATCAACGGGGAAAAGGAGACCGGATTGACAACATTCTTCCTCAACAAGGAAATTGACACGGGCGCGATGATTATGCGCGAGAAAGTGGCAATTAGCGATACAATGACAGCTGGCGAGCTGCACGACACTTTGATGCATCTTGGCAATAAAGTCATAGTGAAAACAATTAAGATGATAGAGGAGGGTAGAGTGGACGCTAAAAGCCAGTCGGTCGTCATAGAGCAGGAAGGGCTGAGCTTGAAAGCTGCGCCAAAGATATTCAAGGAAGATTGTTATATCGACTGGACAATGCCCGGAAAGGATATATATAATAAGGTGAGAGGTCTTTCGCCATATCCGGCTGCCCATGCCAAAATGCAGAATCCTGAAGGCGAAGTATTGGATTTGAAGATTTTTGCTACCGAACTGGCGTCAAAATCGTCGGAAAAGGGTGAGATTCCAAGGCTTAAAACGGATGGAAAATCATATTTGGAGGTGGTTTTAAATGATTCTAGTATAAGAATATTGGAAATTCAGCAGGCTGGCAAAAAATCGATGAAAATCGCTGAATTCCTAAGAGGTACAAGGGTTTCCGACAATTGGTGCTTGGTGGTTAAATAAGCTTTGTATTATTATTTTATAACTTTTTTCAAAATTTTTAAAAAAAATGTTGAAAGTTCTAAAATATTAGTTAAATTTGCGTGTCAAAAGAGTTTTAACTTCTTAAATTTAACAAAATGAATAAAGCAGAATTAGTCAATGTGATGGCAGAAAAAGCAGGCCTCACAAAGGTTGAAGCCAAGAAAGCCCTCGATGCTTTCATCGGCGCAGCAACAGGTGCAATCCGTAAAGGTGAACGTATTTCATTAGTCGGATTCGGTTCATTCTCAACAGCTAAACGTGATGCACGTGAAGGCCGTAACCCACGTACAGGTGCTAAGATTAAGATCGCAGCTAAGAAAGTTGTGAAATTCAAAGCAGCCGCTAATTTGGTCTAATGAGTTAGTTGAAAACCTAATTCAGAGAGAGGCCGCCGTCAGGCGGCCTCTTGTTTTTATGTCCGGCTGATTTAGAACAAGCTCCATTGCTGTTTTTCTTTCAGATTGCCGTTCTCGTCCTGCTCAATGAGATTGTTGTCGAGCATCCATCGGACGGTTTCAAGCACTTTCTCCTCAAGATAAGTTTTGGCAAGCGACGGGGTCTCGTAAAGAGGCACCACACGCTTTTTCAATTCGTCCAGAATGATTTCGCTGATGTTCCGGTATTCCTCGTCGTTGATGCTCATCTGGTTGCGGATGTTGCAGACATCGCATTTGCCGCAGCGTGTCTTGATTTTCTCGCCGAAGTAACGAAGCAACTGGACGCTGCGGCATTCTTCGTCGTTGTTGACAAAATCGATCACAGCCTGTACGCGCCTTGTGGCATCGTCCTTGCGGTCTTTGTACACTTGGTCGGACAATACAAAATGACTTGTATTCTGACGCTCGGTAAGATATTGGATTTGAGGCTTGTCTTTGCGTTGAATATATGTAAGGAAGTTGTAAGACTCCAGTTTTTTAAGAGTTTGCTCGACTTTTAAGACATCGGTGCCCAGTTTTTGGCTTATTTGCTCTTCTTTGATTTTTACAAAATCAGACAGAATGCCGGGATAATTTCTCAAAAGATGTTTGATGACCACATCGAATTCGGGATACTCCACCTGACAACGATACAGGTCTTCACGGCTGGCTTTTATCATCACTTGCGACGGACTGTCCATGGCCTCGGATAGGGCGAACAAACCTTCGCGTTCCATCAGTTTGAGAGAATTGTACACCTCCAAAAGCTGGAAGTTGTAACAGCTGGCGAAGTCGTTCATGTCGAAGTCGTGGCTTGATCCGCAGCCAGCGCCTACAGGTATCTGCAGATAATTGCCCAATGCGTCATAAATGTCTTTTATGCGTTGCAGTTCGGGATACGACTGCTGCAAATTGTCTTTGAGTTGCTTGATGTCGGTGTCGGATACCAACAGAAACGCTTCTGAGGGCTTCAGATCGCGCCCGGCGCGCCCAGCCTCCTGGAAATAGGCCTCCAGACTGTCGGGCAAATCCATGTGGACCACCAGTCGTACGTCGGGCTTGTCGATGCCCATGCCGAAAGCGTTGGTGGCAACGATTACCTTGATGTGGCCGTCCATCCACATCTTTTGACGTTGGTCGCGCGTTTTGGCGTCAATACCTGCATGGTAGAATGTCGCGCTGATACCGGCCGATTGCAACCAATCGGCGATAATCTTGGTGCGCTTGCGGCTGCGTACGTAGACAATGCCGCTTCCTTGCTCCATCTTCATGAACAGGCGGTACATCAAACCATATTTGTCTGCAATCTTTACCACATTGTATGTGACATTCTTGCGCTCGTAGCTTGTCTGAAACACGTTCTGCTGCTTGAATCCCAAACGGAATTGTATGTCGTCGACAACCTTCGGGGTGGCTGTGGCTGTAAGGGCTAGTACCGGCGTGTCGGGAATATACGGACGGATTTCGGCTATTTTTAAATAAGGCGGGCGGAAATCGTAGCCCCATTGCGAGATGCAATGTGATTCGTCAATGGCCAAAAGGCAGACCTTCATCTTTTTAATCGCTTCGATAAAGGCGTCGGTCAGGAGGCGCTCGGGCGAAACATACAGGAATTTAAGGTTTCCGAACGCCGCTTTGTTGTAGGCTATCTCAATCTCCGATGGATGCATGCCAGAGTAAATGGCAGCCGCAGGTATGTTGATTTTCTTGAGATGAAGCACTTGGTCTTTCATCAGTGAGATGAGCGGTGTGATGACAATGCATACGCCTTCCATGGCCATGGCCGGCACCTGAAAACAAATCGACTTGCCGCCTCCGGTAGGCAGAAGGGCAAGGGTGTCGTTGCCGGCAATGACAGAGTCGACAATGTCTTCCTGCATGGGCCGGAATGAAGGATAACCCCAGTATTTGACCAATACGGCTCGAGTCAGTTCACTCATCCAACTTTTTTTTGCAAAGGTAACAAATATTTTGTAAATTTTTCGTAATTTTGCGCCCGATTTTTTTCAAATTTAAAAAGATGACAAGTATTCGTAATGTTGCGATTATCGCTCACGTTGACCACGGAAAGACTACATTGGTGGACCGAATCCTGTATCAATCCAAGTTGTTTAGGGAAGATAAGGATAATGGAGATTTGATTCTGGATAACAACGATTTGGAGCGTGAACGAGGTATCACCATCCTTTCAAAGAATGTTTCGGTCCGTTACAAGGATGTGAAAATCAACATTATAGATACTCCAGGCCACAGTGATTTCGGCGGTGAGGTGGAACGCGTGTTGAATATGGCCGACGGCGTGTTGCTGCTGGTGGACGCCTTTGAAGGCCCGATGCCACAAACACGTTTTGTGCTTGAAAAAGCTATCCAGCTCGGTCTGAAACCTATAGTTGTGGTGAACAAGGTGGATAAGCCTAACTGTACACCTGAAGAGACACAAGAGGCTGTGTTCGACCTGATGTACAACCTTGGCGCAAGTGACGACCAGCTCGATTTCCCGACAGTGTTCGGCTCGTCAAAGCAAGGCTGGATGTCGGATCACTGGACACATGTCACCAACGATGTGTCATATCTGCTCGACGTTATTATCGATACAATTCCAGAGGCTAAATACGAGGAAGGTACACCTCAGATGCTTATCACGTCGTTGGATTACAGCTCGTATGTAGGCCGTATAGCCGTGGGTCGTCTGAAACGCGGTATTCTTCAGGCCGGCATGAACGTGTCGTTAGTGAAACGTGACGGCTCGATTGAAAAGAACCAAATCAAGGAATTATACACTTTCGAAGGCCTTGGCAAAGAAAGAACAAAGAAGCCTGTTATGGCTGGCGATATAGTGGCAGTGATGGGATTGGAGAACTTTGAAATCGGCGACACTGTGGCTGACTTCGAGAATCCTGAAGCTCTGCCTCCAATCCATGTCGATGAGCCGACAATGAGTATGCTGTTCACAATCAACAATTCACCATTCTTCGGCAGAGAAGGAAAATTCGTGACATCACGTCACCTGCGCGAGCGTCTTTATAGAGAGACCGAGAAAAACCTCGCCCTGAAAGTTGAAGACACAGATTCGCCTGATTCATTGATGGTTTACGGCCGTGGTATACTTCACCTCAGTATTTTGGTTGAGACCATGCGTCGTGAGGGTTATGAGTTCCAGATCGGGCAGCCTAAGGTGTTGCTCAAGGAAATCGACGGCAAGAAATGCGAGCCTATCGAGGTGATGAATGTGCAGGTGCCTGAAAACTTCGCAGGCCGTGTCATTGAGTTGGCATCACAGCACAAGGGCGAGATGACCAATATGTCACCTAAGGGTGATCGTATGAACCTTGACTTCGACATTCCGGCACGTGGACTTATCGGTTTGCGCAGCGCCATGCTGACAGCCACCGAGGGTGAGGCTGTGATGTCGCACCGTTTCAAGGATTACGAACCATGGAAAGGGGATATGGAAACACATGAAGTGGGAGCACTTATCGCTATGGAAACCGGTACAGCAGTGCCTTACGCTTTGTGGAAACTTCAGGATCGCGGAAAGTTCTTTGTGCAGCCTAACGAGGATGTGTACATGGGTGAGGTGATAGGTGAAAATACACGTGCCAACGACATTGTGCTGAATATCAATAAAACAAAGCATTTAACCAATGTGCGCGCTTCAGGTTCTGACGATAAGATTGTGCTTATCCCGCCAGTAAGAATGTCGCTTGAAGAGTACATGGAATACATTCGCGATGACGAATATTTGGAGGTGACTCCAAAGAGCCTGCGTCTGCGTAAGATCATTCTCGACGAGATTGAACGTAAAAGAAGCGGCCGTCACAGCGAGGAAATCAGCGACTAAACTGAAATATCATATTTTTCGGCCAGCATGGCCAAGAGGGCATCGGATTGTTTCATGAATTCGATGCCTTTTTCTTCCCAGTCGGGTAGGGCGGTGGCGTCTTTGCCACGGCTGTTGTCCATGTCGATTAGATATTGGGCCGACGGTTGTTCCAATTGAATGAACATTGGACGCATTTTGTGGCAAATGGCCTGTGCTTTCTCAAAATCGTGCTCACTTACGGCATCGTTTAGTGTCACCAGATTTTCGGAAGTGGTGTCGGCAAACGTCTGTAAAATGGCACGAATGGCGTCGGCGTCGTTGCTGAACATGGCACACAACTGCGGAAAATCCTCGTTATAGTTGCAGTGCTGACCTTCTTCCTCAACTATGTTGGTGTTTAGCAGATTGGCTAAGTCTTTGATGCTAAATGGTTTGCGGATGTATCCGTCGAATCCTTCTTTAAGAGCGTAACGCTCGGAATACTGGTCGCGGGCGGTCATCAGTATGACTGTCTTTTGAGCGTCGACGGATTTTATCATCTTCAGAGCATCGTTGCCCGAGAAGGTGCCCATCTCGCGGTCGGTGATGACCACGTCGTAATTGTCGAGCTCATTGATGTATTTGTTGAACTCTATGTATGAACGGCAGATGTCGGAATTGTGCCCGATTTTCTTTAGCATGGCGCTAATCACCGAAAGCAGGCTGTTGTCGTCGTCGATTAGCAGAATATTCAGCTGTTTTTTGGCAATCACTATAGGGCTTTCGGCCGCAGGCTTGCTGTCAACTTTGGCTTTTTCGACTAATTTAACAGGTATTTTGATCTCGAAATGACTGCCTTTTTCAAGTTCTGACATAACATTTATGGTGCCGTCGAGAAGTTCCAACAAACCTTTAACCACATATAGGCCGAATCCGTTGCCTTCGGCCAATCCCGGGTTGTTTTCGGCTTTGCTGAACGGCTTGAACATTTCATCTATTTTGTCGCTTGGTATGCCTATGCCTTGGTCTAATACATTGAAAACCAATTTGTTGTTTATTAGATAGGCTCCAAAATGAACTTCACCTTCGATGGTGTACTTCAAGGCGTTGGAGATGATGTTGCTAACCACTTGCTTGATTTTCAAGGCGTCGCTGTTGACATAGATATCGTTTGCTATGTGCTTGTGATAGAAGAATTTGAGCTGTTTGTTTTCGGCTATCGGTTTGAACATGGCAGCCAACTGATCGCATAACTCGGCCGGGTTGAAGTCGGCTCTGCTCAGGTGCTGCTTGCCTTGATCCAAACTTGAGAACTCCAGTAAATTAGACAAAAGTGAAAGAATATGCTCCGAAGAGTATTTCATGGAGTTTAGACGCTGCACGTCGTCGGCCTTCGGATTTTCCATCTGCATTAGCTCGATATGACCGACAATAGATGCCAGAGGAGCTTTGATGTCGTGTGAGACAGAAAGCAGCAGTTTGTGGCGGCTTTCCATAATTTCCTCGGTGCGTTTCTTGGCTTCCTCAACGGCTTTCCTGGCTCTGGATGCTCTGTGAATATCGTTGAAAATCAACAATATACATAACACTATAAAGCCGAGGGCGGTGGTGCCGCCATATATGGCATAATTCAGATTTCTTTGAATAACCGACTCGCTCTTCTGAATTTCATTCATCACCGAGGTGAGCGATTGCTGGTGCAGAATGATTAGCAAACCGGAAATCTGCTCGGAAATGATTTGGTCTGATTTGATAAATGTTTGGTATTGATATTCAAGTGTTTGAATCCTTTCAATGTATTCTTTACGGCCTTTTTCGGTGTAAAGCTTGATATCTTTCATGATATCTTCTTTGTTGTCGTGACTCTCACGTATAGTGTCGAATGTTGTGGTGGTGACCAGAATGATGCTGTCGTGAGCGTTGTCGGACGAGAACAAGCGTTGGAAGAAACTCTGTCTGTCGGCTTTGCGCACAATAGTGTCCTGCTTGGTAACAACCACAACCTTGGTTTTGTTTTCGGGTTGGTATCCTTCCATCAGTTTGTAGATGCTCTCGTAAGGATTGAAAATGTCGTAATGGTGCGATATCTGCTTGATTATGATTTCCTTACGTCTGAGCAGTTGCAATATGTCGTTGAGGATGGCTTTGTTTCTTGAATCGTTTGAATAAAAGATTATGGAGTCTTTGATATCAGAGATGTCCTGAAGGTTGAGCCTGAAGTTGTTGAGATAGTCTTGGTCGCCGGTGAAAGAGTAGAGCTGGGCAAACGACTGAGTCTCGTTCATCTTCTGAATCAAATCGTTGGTGAGGTTGAGCACCATCTCGTTTCGGTTGATGGTAGAGCGCTGTTCGATGATGGATTCCTTAATGTTTCTGACATAGTAAATCATTGCCGCAATGATTGCTATTGCGATGAGGAAAATCAGCACTGCCTCCCAGCGGACGCGGCTCTCATAATGTCGTCTATGTCTTGTTATTTCTCCCATATCGGTACAAAATTACTAAAAAATCTGTTTATTTGGGAAATATTTCATAATTTTGCATCTAATAATTAAGTTGTTTTATATGAAAAAAGTTTTGTTATTGGCGTTATGCGCCATGATTTTTGTCGGATGTACAAAGAAAAATGAAGTTAAGCTTATGAATGTCAACGATTTTAACACAGTGGTGGATGGAAAGAAAGTGTCGCTTTACACTTTGAAAAACGGATCATTAACCATGCAGGTAACAAATTACGGCGGACGAGTGGTGTCGTTGTGGGTGCCCGACCGCAAAGGCAGTTACGACGATGTGGTGCTCGGTTACGATAATATCGACCGTTACATTAATAATAAAGGTGAGAGATATCTGGGTGCGGCAGTTGGCCGTTATGCCAACCGCATCGGTCATGGCGCTTTTACGCTTGACGGCAAGAAATATGAGCTTTACAAGAATGACAATGGCAATACCCTGCACGGCGGTGAGTTCGGCGTGGACCGTGTGGTTTGGGATGTGGTTTCGGCAACCGACAATGCCATAGTGCTTCGCACAGTGTTGCCTGATGGCATGGATGGATTCCCGGGTAATCTCGATATCACCATGACATACACTTTAACCGATAATAATGATTTCCGTGTTGAATACAAAGCGACCACTGATGCGCCAACCGTATGCAACTTGTCGCATCATTCGTTTTTCAATCTGAAAGGCGAGGGTAGAGGCACAATTCTCGATCATGAGCTGATGATAAAGGGTAAATATATCACAGCTATTGACGAACACCTGATTCCGACGGGATCGTTCATGCTGGTGAAAGGAACTCCGATGGATTTCACTGAGATGAAACCGATTGGCAGAGATATCAATCAAAGTCATTACCAGATGACTTATGGCGGAGGTTATGATTTCAACTGGATTTCTGAAAAGCCGATGGGGCAGATGGGGCTGGTGGCCTCGGTGTATGAGCCGCAATCGGGCAGAAAGATGGATGTGATTACCGATCAGCCTGGTCTGCAGTTCTACAGCGGCAATTTCTTCGACGGAAAAACCACCGGTAAATACGGATTGCCGTTATGCAACCGTGAGTCGTTCGCATTGGAAACACAACTGTTCCCCGACGGGCCTAATCAGGATAAATTCCCGAACACAGTGCTCAGACCAGGTGAGGTGTATCACCACACCTGTGTCTATCACTTCGAAATCAAATAGTTTTATCTATTTTCCATGAGAACGCCCTCAGTCCGAGTTCGGGCGTGGCGTTGTCGTGCTCATGAAGTAAGTTTAAAATTGCATCCACCTTGTCGTCGTCGACAAAGGTCAGGATGGCGTCGTTGAATGTCGGCCATGTGTGAGTGCCGTAGTGGGCCTCGCCGGTTACCGAACCTCTGCCTGTGATTTCGTTCCAACGTGTGAATCCACGGACTCCCTGCTGCTCAAGGAGTCCCTGGATTTCTTCATAATATGCCTGATTGTAGGCGATAAATATTGCTGTCATGATAATTCGATTTTAGTTTTTTTCTCAAGACGTCTTCTTCTGCGGGATATGAAGACCGCATAAAGTGTCGGGATGAGCACGAGTGTGATAAGTGTTGACACTGACAGACCCCAGGCTACCACAACGCCCAAACCGTTCCACATTTCAGCGCCTTCGCCATTGCCTAATGCCATAGGAATCATACCGAGCACTGTGGTGAGTGTTGTCATGAGGATAGGACGCAGACGCTGGCGCGAGGCTGTCACAACCGATTCGTTGATGCCCATACCGCGTTCGAGACATAATCTGGTGTAGTCGATGAGCACAATGCCGTTCTTAACCACAATACCCATCAGAATCATGATGCCGATGAGGGCCATGACACCCAAAGCCATGCCGTTGACGCGGATGCCGATGAGTACGCCTGTGATGGCAAACGGCACAGAGAACATGATGACAAACGGGTCGAGCAATGACTCGAACTGTGATGCCATCACCACATAGACGAGGATGATAATCAACAGGATAAGAGTGAACATATCCTTGAAAGCGTCTTGCTGGTCTTCGTAGTCACCGGCGATCTTTGCCAAGAATTCAGCCGGAATCTCAGCGTCGTCGATGCATTTTTCCGACACGGCCACAGCGTCACTCAAGGCATAGCCTTTTGCAACTATACCGGTGATGGTGATGATGCGCTCACGGTCTTTACGCTCGATGGTAGGAGGGGTGCGGCCTTCCACAATCTTGGCCACCTCGCTCAAACGGACTGCGTTGCCAGACGAGCCGTAAAGCACAATGTTTTCAATGTCTTCGTAGCCTTGGCGGAACTCGGGGGCATAGCGCACACGTATGTTGTACTCGTCACCGTCTTCGCGGAAATAGCTCATAATTGAGCCATTGATACGGTTTCTGACATATTGCGAAGCCGTGGTGATGTTGATGCCGTTGAGCATCAGCTTCTCACGGTCGAAGTCGACGTGAATCTCAGGAGTGTATTCGTCACGGCTGATGAGCACCTGCGAAATTTCAGGACATTCGCGCATCTCACCGGCTATTTGCTGGGCAATACGGTCGGAAGTGTTGAAATCGTAACCGTAAATCTCAACTTTAACGCTGGTGGTCGAACCCATTCCCATACCTTCAGAAACGTTGTATTTTTTGATGAGTGCGTTTTCTTTAAGGTCTTTACGAATCTGTTCGGCAATTTCTTGAGTGCTACGGTTGCGTATCTCCTTGCTGCCTAGGTTGAGGTTCATCGAGAGAATATGAGTGCCGTTGCTCTGCATTGAAGCGAAAGCATTGTCTTCGTCGGCCACACCGTAACGGTAGTTCATCACTCTAATCTCGGGAATCTCTTTCATGTATTTGTCGGCCAATTCGGCTCCAAGCTGACCTGTAATCTCTTCTTGAGTGCCTACTGGCAACTCGATGTTGATGGTCAGACGGCCCTGGTCCATGCTAGGCATGTATTCCGTTTTCATGCCAGGCATTGTGGTGACGATTGTCAGAGCGAACACCACAACGGCGATTATAAGCGTCAAAGCACGGTGTGTCACAGCCCAGTTGATGAGACGGCCGTATCCGCGGCTAAGTGCGTCGAGACCTTTATTAATAGGTGTGAAAACAATGCGGTGCCAGGCGTGTGTGCGCGGGTTCTTTTTCAGCATCTTCGAGCACATCATCGGAACCAAAGTCAAAGCAGCCGATGTTGAAACAATCATGATGATACTGACTATCCAGCCGAGTTGGTGGAAGAAAACGCCGACAGCGCCGTTGACCATTGTCAGAGGCAGGAACACTGCCAACATGGTGAGTGTGGAGGCAATAACCGAAATTGACACCTCTTGCGTGGCATGCACTGCGGCTTCTTTAGGTTTGGCGCCCTTATCGATGTGCGAAGTGATGTTTTCCAACACTACAATGGCATCGTCCACGACCATACCGATTGCTATGGTCAAGGCACTCATGGATATGATATTCAGAGTGTTGCCTGTTGCAAACAAATAAACAACCGAAGCCACCAACGAAATCGGGATTGACAGCACGATGATGATGGTTGCTCTCCATCTGCCGAGGAAGATGAACACCACCAACATAACCACCATGAAGGTGATGAAAATGGTCTCTTTCAATGAGTTGATGGTGTTGATGATGCTGTCGCTGGTATCGGCAATCATGTTGATGGTGATGTCGGACGGCAGGGTTTTAGCTATTTTGGCCAACTCTTTTTTAACGCCTTTTGACACTTGCACCGAATTGGCGTCGGTCTGTTTCTGAATGGTGATCATGGCACCTTGGATGCCATTGGAGAACACCTTTTGCAGGCGTTCCTGCTCGCCGTCATTGACACGTGCGACATCCTTTAAATAGATAGGAGTGCCTTGGAAGGTGCCTACAACCACGTTGAGCATCTCTTTGGCCGACTTGAATTCCTTTTCAACACGTACGGCATAGGTGTTGGAGCCTATGTCGATGTTGCCGGCTGGAGTGTTGCGGTTTTCGTAAGCTATAGCTTGTGAAATCTGCTCAACCGTGAGGTTGTATGCCTCGAGTTTGTTAGGGTCGACAAAAACTTGGATTTCACGTTTGGGAGCTCCCGACACTGACACTGTACCCACACCCGACACACGTGCCAGCGGTGTAGCCACTTTGTCGTCAAGAATCTTATCCAAACCTGAAAGACTCTCTTTGGCGGTGACTGAGAGGAACATAATCGGGATGTCCTCCATGCTGAACTTGAAGATGGTAGGGTTGCCGGCTCCGTCTGGCAGCACCTGCTTCACCATATCGAGCTTGTCGCGCACGTTGTTTGTGGCCTCTTCAATATCAATGCCATACTCGAATTCCAGAGTGATGACTGAGACGTTTTCCTTTGACGATGACGAAAGGTGCTTTAAGTCGCTCACACCGTTCAAGGTGTTTTCCAAAGTCTTGGTGATGTTAGTCTCAATATCTTCCGCACTGGCGCCTGAATATGATGTCATCACCATGATGGAGTTTGTTCCCATGTCAGGGAAGAGGTTGATTGACAGCTTGCTCAGCGCGAAAACACCCAGAATCGCCACCGTTATGAATATCAACGATACCGTTACCGGATGATTAACTGATGTTCTATATAAACTCATGATTCTCTTATTTTTACAAGATTATTTCACTACATCGACTTCGACGCCGTTCTTAAGTTTGGTCTGGCCTGTCAACACCACTGTGGCGTTGTCGTCAAGTCCGCTGACTATCTCGTATCTGTTGCCCATGCGGCGGCCAAGCTCCACTATGGTGTATGTTACTGTGCCGTCAGGGTTGAGCACGTAAACATACTGCTCGCCTGAACCAACCTGCTTCATGACAGCTCTGTCGGGAACCACCACGCGGAAGTTGTCGCCGTAGTTGACTGTGACACGGGCGAACATGCCTGGGCGCAGCGAGAGGTCTTTGTTGGCGAACTTCACCTCGACGGCAAAAGTGTGAGTCATTGAATTGATTGTAGGGTGAATGAGGTCGACTACGCCTTTGAACACTCTATCTCCGTATGCATCGGTTGTAATGTCAACTTCCATGCCTTTCTTGATATTTGAAAACTGGCTTTCCGACACATTGATAATCATCTTGACAGGATTGATTTTCTGAACCACAAACAGAGGCTGGGTCATGGCATACATATCGCCTTCGTCGTAGTTGCGGGCTGTCACAATGCCTGATGTGGGGCTTTTCAAAATGGTATTTTCCAGAAGATTGTTGTAGGTCTTTTTTGAAACGTCGTATTTCAGCGATATCGCTTCGTAGTCGGATTGTGAGGTGGCTCCGATTTTGTGAAGCTGCTCGAAACGGCTGAACTCAAGCGAGTCGTTGATGAGCTGCAGGCGGGCCTTGTCAAGGTTGACCTCGTCCATCATTGCCAGAGTTTGTCCGGCTTCAACGCGGTCGCCGATCTCGACATAAATTTTGCTGATTCGTGATGCGGATTGCGGCGCGATGTTGTTGACGATGTCGGCTGTGATGGTAGTGGGGTATACCTGAAGCTGAGAAACGTATTCAGCGTTGACTGTGGTGACGGTCACCTTTGGGTTTTCCATCACGACTGGCTGCTGGTTGTTGTTGGTTTGCTGTCCGCAAGATATCATCAAGATTGCGGCTGCAGTGATTGATAAAATGCTAAATTTTCTCATATAATAATTTTTTAATTTATTTCTAAAGACTTCAATATTTTACATTTTACAGTTTGACTTCAAACTATGCAAAAAGCCGCAGGCTAATAATTTCCGCTAACGCAATGCCTGCTATTTTTTGCATAGTTTTCCGTCTTTCATAACTTCAATACTTTATAACTTTCAACTTTCAACTTTTAACTTTTAACTTTCAACTTTAACTATTATCATCGACTTCAAACTATGCAAAAAGCCGCAGGCTAATTATTTTCCGCTAACGCAATGCCTGCTATTTTTTGCATAGTTTTCCGTCTTTCATAACTTCAATACTTTATAACTTTCAACTTTTAACTTTCAACTTTTAACTTTCAACTTTTAACTATTATCATCGACTTCAAACTATGCAAAAAGCCGCAGGCTAATAATTTCCGCTAACGCAATGCCTGCTATTTTTTGCATAGTTTTTCGTCTTTCATAACTTCAATACTTTATAACTGTCAACTTTCAACTTTCAACTATCAACTATCAACTATCAACTTTCAACTACTAACTACTAACTACTAACTCTGAACTATTCCTCTTTTCCTGAAAGTTCTTCCAAAGAAGCTTTCGTTACCATAAAGTTGTAAACCGTACGGCTCATGGTTAGCTGCGCCTGTACCAGCGCCAGCTGAGCATCGTTGAGCTCCACGAGGGTGGCTTTACCCAATTCGTACATTTTCTCGGCTATGTCGTAGCTTTTCTGAGCCATCTCAAGAGTTGACTCGGCGGCTATGTAATTCTTAATATAGGTGTCGATTAAGTTGTTGTAATTCTTGATGGCTATGCGCAAATTGCGTTCAGTATCTTCAATGTTGAGCTGCAGAATGTCTTGTGTAGCCTTGTATTGCTTGATGTTGTTGCGTTTCGAAAATCCGTCGAAAATCGGGATGTTGAGGCTAAGGCCGACCACTGAATAAGGATTCCATTTAAACTTGAAATCGTCACCCATGGCGATGTAATTGTATGCGAACGATGCCGCAAGAGTTGGAATATACTGATATTTTGCCATCTTAATGGTACGCTCGATCTGTTGACTTTGAATGTTGAGTTGCAAGAGGGTGCTGTTGTTGTCGAGGCTAGGTGACATGAGATCGGCGTCGTAGGCCATCATCTCGTCTTTGTACATGTCAATCTCGCCAGAAACGCCAATCTTGGTTTCAAGATCAATGCCCATCACGGCTTTGAGTTGCCAGATGGCCAGGTCGATCGCAGCCAGCGAACTGAAAACGTTAGGCTCGGCGTTACGCACATTGACTTGTGCTCGCAAATACTCGTATTCAGAAGCTTTGCCTGTGTTGTACAAATGCTCGGTATGCTCGAAGTTTTTGGAGGCGTTGTCATAAACATCTTTGTATACAGCGTATACCTGCTGAGCCAGCAACACTGCATAAAACGACTGCTTTACCTGCGAAACCATGGCTATTTTCGATGAACGGGCTTGTTCCACTGCCAATTCCACGTCTAAAGCCGACAGTTTTAGTGACTGCCACAGCTGTGCGTTGATCAAAGGCATTGAAGCGTTGATGCCTGCATTGACATTGTTCCATTTACCCACTTCAATCTCCATGGCTTGACCGTTGAAGTCCATGGCCATGATTTGTTTCTTCAGAGTGCGCTGGTAGCTTCCCGAAGCACTGATGTTAGGGTAGAGGGCCGCGTACGATCCTTTGCGGGCGTAGCCGGTTTTTTCAATTGTGAGGTCGGCGATCTTGATGCTGTTGCTTTCTTCAAGGGCGATTTCAATGGCCTGGTCGAGACTGATGATTAGCGAATCCTGAGCTTGCTGGGCTTTTGCCATACTCATCTGGACAATCAACGCCAGGGCTAAAAACAGTTTTAAAATATTATTTTTTTCAAACATATTATGTGATTTTTTTTCTTTTTCGAAAATATGCGCAAAGATACAGTATTTGCTGATATAATTTATAATTATTCTAGTGATTTCAAAAGGTATTTTTGTCACTTCAAGTGGCGTTTTTCACATTTTACAAAAAAATCAAAATCTTTATCTACTTGAAAAGTTTTTTGTATTTTTGCAAGTTCCACATGAGATAGAGATATATGAAGGCTCGTATTTATGGTATTTTCATATTGCTTGAGGCACTCTTTATGATGATTGCCTCGATGGTAGCCTTGTATTACAATATTCATGCTGGCGAGCAGGATGTGGTTTCGCTGCTTGCCGCCACGATGATTACGGCCATATTCGGCTTCATACTGCTGTCGGCCGGTCGCGAGAAGGTAAAACGCAATGACGCTGACAATCGTGACCCTGGCGGTCTGACAATGAAGGATTCGTTTGTGCTGGTTACAATGACATGGGTTTTGTTCTGTGTATTCGGCATGTTGCCGTTTATATTCTCTGGCTCAATCGAAACAATAACCGACGCTTTTTTTGAGACTATGTCGGGCTTTACGACCACCGGTTCTACCATAATGGAGAATATCGACGCTCAGCCTCACGGAATACTGTTTTGGCGAAGCATGATGCAGTGGTTGGGAGGCTTGGGAATCATCGTGCTGTTCCTGGCAATCCTGCCTGCCTTGAACAAAAAATCAAACAAGACATCGCTTTATGCCGCCGAAATGTCGGGGTTGGGAGTGAAGAAACTGCATCCGAAGATGGCTGTCACAGCCCGTCATCTGTATATCATTTACATTCATCTGACAGTAGCTTGCGCTTTGGTTTACTGGGCAGGGCCAATGAATCTGTATGATGCTGTATGTCATGCGCTTACCACATTGTCGAGCGGTGGATTCAGTACCCACCAAGCCAGTATCGGATATTACAACTCGAGTTATCTTGAGTATTTCTGCTCTTTCTTTATGATGGTGGCAGGCGTCAACTTCTCGTTGTATTATTTCCTGTTCCGAGGTGATGTTAAATATTTTGCCAAGAACGAGGAGCTGCGCTGGTGGCTGATTTTTATGGTGATATGCGTGGCCATAGTGACATCTCTCTATTATGTTGCCCCTAAATTGGATACAGTGCTGACAGTGGCCGACTCATATCCTGAAAATACTTTCGAGGCACGTTTTCGTACGGCTCTTTTCCACGTGACAACTCTCATTACATCTACGGGATTTCAGGGTTCATGTTACGATTATTCGCTGTGGGGCGGACTATTCCTGTTCCCGACACTGTTGATTATGATAAGCGGCTCGTGCGCCGGATCAACATCGGGCGGTGTTAAAATCATACGTTTGATGGTTTGCCTTAAATCGTTGAGAATCACCATTCGTCAGATACTGCATCCGAATGCTGTGTTTACGGTGAAAGTATCGAAAGAAGTGGTCTCGAACGACATTTTGCTAAAGACTTTGAACTTCCTGTTCTTATACGTAATAATATTTATTGTCGGAGTTATGTTTCTGGCAATTAGCGGATGCAATCTCGAAGAGAGCGTCTTTAACGCCATCACGGCACTCAGCAATATGGGACCAGGCTACGCTTCAACAGGCCCGGCATCAACCTTTGCAGGTTTGACCGACGCTGCAAAATGGGTGATGTCGTTTCTGATGCTGTTGGGCCGTCTGGAGATTTACACAGTACTCCTTCTTTTCATGCCTTCCTTCTGGAACAAAAAATAACAATTCTATTTGTCGTTGTACATGTTGATTGAATATGACGAAGGACGTTGGTACACCTTCAGGTCGAACTGTGTCACTACGGCATAAACATGGTCGAAGATGTCGTTCTGAATAGCCTCGTACGACAGCCAGTCGGTCTTGGCGCTGAAGCAGTATATCTGCAGCGGCACACCGAACTCGGTTGGGTCTTTTTGACGCACAAGCATGGTCAACTTGTGGTTGAGATTTGGATTCTGCTTGATGTATTCTTGCAAATAAGCCCTGAAAATGCCGAGGTTTGTCTGGCGGCGTCCGTTGACTAAAGAGGCAGTGTCGATACCGTTTTTCTTGTTATATTCAGCAATTTCGTTTTCCTTGTCGGTGATATATTTGGTGATGAGCTGGAACTTTTTGTATTTCTCAATCATCTCAGGGGTGCAGAACTTGATGGTGTCTATGTCGATAATGATTGAACGTGAAATTCTTCTGCCTCCCGATTCGGTCATGCCGCGCCAGTTGATGAAAGGATCCGAGATGAGGGTGTAGGTTGGAATGGTGGCAATGGTGTTGTCCCAGTTTTTAACCTTGACAGTTGTCAAACCTACGTCTATGACTTCACCGTCGGCCGTGCCTTTTACAATCCAGTCGCCTATGCGCACCATGTCGTTTGATGTCAATTGTATGCCTCCGACAAAACCAAGTATAGGATCTTTGAAAACCAGCATCATCACAGCCGACAGAGCTCCTAAACCGACTATAAGGTCGTGCATGTTTTTGTTGATCATCACTCCGATTACCAACAGAACGCATATCATTATGGCAATTATCTTAGCCACTTGCATGAAACCTTTTACAGGCTTGTTCTTTGAAACGTCGAATGAGTTGTAGATGTCTGATATTGAATCGGTTATTGAAATGATAATGCCGGTAAACGTGGTTATTTCACCTATGCGAGCCAAAGCAAAAATGAATGCGTCGAGCATGTCCAAGTCGGGGGCGACTGCGTATAGCAACCCCTGTATCATATAGACTGGAATCAGGAAGGCTATTCGTTTTTCAAGCTTCTTGCCAAGGAAATAGTCGTCGTATTTGAATTTGGTTTTTACAATCAATGCGCCCACATATTTCTTTAAAATCCATTTTGCCAGGAAAAACAGCGCGAATGATACTACCAAAAGTGTGATGATACCGATACCTTGGGCTATGTCGCTGGCCATGGTCTGCTCTAATCCCATTTTGAGAAAGAGTCTTGTAATCAATGCTAAGTACTTGTCAATCATAATATTTATTTTAAAATTTATTCTCTCCTAATGGCTAGGTAGCAATATATTCAACGACAGAGGTTTGACTTCCACCAAAAGATCTTTGTCCATCATCATGGCTTCGCCGTCGACATTGGCAATGTCTTCGTGATTTCTTATCACTTTGATTTTCTTCACTTGATATATGTCGACAACTTTTGAATGGTCGATGTGGCTGGTCATCAGTTTTTCGGCTATTACAGGAATGCTTATTAAACTTGGCTTTTTGAATATGCAAATGTCAAGCAACCCGTCGTTGAGCGAAGCGTGAGGCGACACTACGGCGTTGTTGCCAAATTGGTTGCTGTTGGCAAACGATATAAAAAGCGGCTCGCAATCAATCTCTTTTTCGTCATCCAAAATCAGGTGATACCTTTCAGGTTGGTATTTGAAATAACGCTCGGTAACCAGTTTTACATAGGTTTTCAAACCGCGGTGGGGATCTTGGGCGAAATAGTCGGCTATAATGGCGTCGAAGCCCACTCCGCCTATGCTGATGAAAGGCACGCCATTGATGGTGGCAGTGTCAATCTTCGATTTGACGCCTTTGTTGATGACTTCTTTGATGACTTTATCGGCCTTCAGAGGGATGTGCAGATGCCTGGCCAATCCATTTCCTGAGCCGCATGGCACTATAGCGAAAGTTTGTTCGGCGCCTATCATTTCGGTGCCAATTTCGTTGATTGTGCCGTCGCCGCCCACTGCTACAATTATATCGTAGCCTTCAGCAATGGCAGCGCGCGTCAGCTCACGGGCATGACCGCCGTACTTGGTCCATGATATAGTGAAGTCATATTTGTCCTTGTCAATCAGATTTTCCACCAGCGATGGGAAATTCCGCTTGTCTTTATGCCCCGAGATGGGATTGACAATGAACAATATCTTTTCTTTCATTTTATGTATAACTTGTTGTTAATCATTCGGTTGTTGTATTGCTGCAGCCGTAGCTTAAACTGATTGTCGATGTCGGCCCAATGCTCTTCGTTGCCTTGCTTGTAAAGGTTGTTGTTAAGGCAAGGGTCGGCTTTGATGTCGAACACCGATGTGATGTTTGTGCCGTCCGACTGAAGCAGGTAATCGCCGTCGCTAAATTCGTAAATGTTGTTGAGGCAGCTGATAAAGCAGGGCTTTTGAATGCTGTCGAATATGTTGCGGCCAAAGCTGAACAGGGTGTCATGACAATTGATGGCGGCAAGCAGGCTTGGCCCGATGTCGGTGTGCTGCATCATTACGCCTGTGTTCCTTGCTTTGATAACGCTTGGTGAATAGATGGCTGTCACTATCTGGAATTGCCCGTATCCGTTGAGATAGCTGTTGAAACGGTGCTCGGGATTGACGTGGTCGCCGACGATTATGAAGATTGTGCTGTCATACCAGTCGTATTGGCGCATTGTCTCGAAAAAGCTCCGCATCGCATCGTCGGTATAACGCACTGTCTTTTCAAACTCGCTGGCATAATTGCCCTCGGGCACTGTGTAGCCTTGGGGTATGGTGAACGGATGATGCGACGAAAGGGTGAATACACCGGCCGCAAAAGGCTTGGGCAAGGCATTGAGATGCGTCGCTGTGTATTGCAGGAAAGGCATGTCGGAAATTCCCCAGGTGCCGTCGAAATCGTCGTCGTTGCCATATTCATTTCGACCGTGGTAGGTGTCGAAACCGGCGGCAAAAGACGATGCGTTAAAGTTCATGGTGCCATTGTTGCCGCCGTGAAAGAACGCCGTGCTGTAACCGTGACGTTTCAGCACCGTTCCGATACCGTCGAGCCTGTTGGCCGCGTATGGCGATTCAACGTAATCTCTCGACATCAGTGACGGCAAGCCCGAAAGCAACGATGTCAACGCCTCAATTGACTGACGTCCGTTGGCCAAGCCATCGAAAACCAAGCTTTGGGCAAGCAACGAGTCGAGGAAGGGCGTAATGCTTTCCTGCCGCTGATGGTTGTAATAGCTCACCATCTCCTGTCCGTGACTTTCCAGAATGATAAGTAAAATGTTGTATCCTTCGGCATTGCCGTCGATGTAACGGTTGACGTTAAATTTGGTGTGGACAGGGGAGTAAAGACTGTCGATGATATCGTCGTTGTAGAATGTCAGTTTTTTAAGAGCAGTGCCCGATGATCCGCGACCTATGGTGTATGTTGTGTTGAGCACCAGGGGCATGTTGCGGGTGTTGGTGTAGTTGGCTGCAGTGATGATGCTCATCGGTTTGGTCTGTAAACCGCCTCTAAGTCCTATGACTGATGCGGCTATCAGACATAAGAATACCAGCGAACGCGTTGCATACCAATGTTTTGGATTGATTATAACAGCTTTTTTAACTTTTGTCTTTCTTGTCAAGATGATGATCAAAACCAGAAAGACAATAAAAATCAACACCATAAACCAGAAATCAACCAGAAACTGCTTGATCAAGCTTCCTTGGTTGTCGTCGGTGTGACATGCAAATTCAAACAGCTCGGTAGTCATTCGTTTGTCGATGTAGCGGTAGTAAATCACATCGATGTGGTTGAGGGCTACGGCAATGCTGTTGGTAATCACAAATAGTATATCTACTACTATGCAATATGTCTTGTTGAATTTGAATTGAAATGGAATGCCGTAAAAGACCAGAAACGGCAGGTTGACGACAATAAGAGTCCAGATGTCGAAACGCAATCCGACTACAAACAGCCGCAATTGTTCGGCAAGGCTCAGATTGGGGAAGTTGCCTGTGTTAAACCAATAGAGCAGCCATCTGCTTAGCGCTAAAAGCAGCAGCATCACGCTCAATCGTGTGACAAATACTTTCCACAACGGTAGCTCTCTTTTGGAAAACATATAATAATTTTTGCAAATATACAAAAAAGCCATTAGCTGTTAGCCATTAGCCATTAGTTTTTTTGAATATTATTATTAAAGACTTTTTATGTATATTTGTACATCAAAATTATTGGAAATGAGAGTTAAATTTTTGTTTTGTTTCTTGTTGATTATCAATGTATTGTGCGCTCAAGACAAGCCGCGTTATCCGCAATATCCCAATCCGGTGAAGATTCCGATTTACCTTTCGGCGTCATTTGGCGAATTGCGTACGAATGCTTTTCATGCGGGAGTTGATATTAAGACACAGGGTAAGACAGGATTTAGGGTGTATGCTGTGGCAGACGGATATGTAAGTCGCATCGGGGTGTCGCCGTATGGCTATGGCAATGTGGTGTATGTTACTCATAATGACGGGTATATGTCGGTTTACGCCCATCTGGAGAATTTCAATGATAAAATAGGTAAATATGTGAAGCAGAAGCAGATGGCAAGTAAGTCGTTTGCACAAAATCTGTTTTTGGAAAAGGGTGAGATACCGGTTAAGGCTGGCGATGTCCTGGGACTTAGCGGCAATACGGGCGGTTCAGGCGGTCCTCATCTGCATTACGAGATTCGTGACGCCAAACAACATCCGGTCAATCCTATGCTTTTTGGTTTAAAAATCACTGACGGCATAAAGCCTATGGTGAATGGTATAGCATTGTATCCCACAGATTTATCATCGGTTAACGGCCATGATTCAGCTGTATATCTTAACGTTACGGGTAATAACGGAAACTACAAGATTGATGAAGATATAAAAGTTAACGGAACGGTGTATTTTGGCATTTCAACATACGATCAGTCGGATGGACAGCATAATAAAAACGGCGTCAATTCGATTGAGCTGTATGCTGACAATAGATTGATATTCAGCATTTTATTTAATGAGTATTCGTATGATGAAACCCGTTATGTCAATAGCTTGATTGATTATCGGAAGTTTTACAACGATAAAATCAGGTATGTCAGAACCGAAATTGACGACTACAACATTCTTGACCTTTATGGCGAAACATCGGGCTATGTTACTCTAAAAGAGGGTGATAGGGTAGAGATGAAGTATGTTGTTAAAGATTTTGACAAAAACACAACCTCGGTGCGGTTTACTTTGGTAGGTGATAAGCCTTTAGATGAATTCACTGATAATCAATATGGTAGAAGTTATTATCGTGTGGATGGCAAGAATGCCGTTGAGGTTAATCTGAATGGTTTTACAGCCGATATTCCTGAGAAGGCGTTTTATAAGTTTGAATACATTTTGTCGCGTCAGCTTGATTCTATACCGAATATCGCGTCAGATTATGCCTATGTGCTTGGTACTGAAGATATTCCGGTGCAGAAAAAGATTGACATAAAGATTCGTCCGGCTGAAAAATATGCTTCATCCGACAAACTTTATGTGGTTGGTGTTGACAAAAACGGTAAGTTTTCAGGTCAGGGCGGCAAAAAAGTGGATGGCATGATTCGCACACAGGTGAGAAGTTTAGGAGTTTACGCTTTGGCCGAAGACAATAACGCCCCTGTGGTAACTCCAGACAATTTTAAGAACAATACCAAAATAATCAAATGTAAACGATTGAATGTCAAGATCAAAGATAAAGAATCAGGCATTAACTCATATAATATCTACATCAATGGGAAATGGGTCGTAGGAGCTTATGATGCCAAGAACGACCTGCTGTTTTACGATGTTGACGATAATCTGAAAATCGGGAACAACAAATTGCAGATTGTTGTCACGGATGGTGTCGGCAACGAAACAAGCAAAACGTATAATATAATTCGTGAAAAGCCTAAGAAATAGAGGCTCTTTGGATAATACCTGCTATCTTTCAGGTGTGTAGATATATTGATAAGCTCCGGCGTCAGGACTGCTGCCGCGGTCAACACCATCCAAGTCAAATCGCAATAATCCTGTGGAAATTGCAGGGTCGCCTATGCCGATTGCCGGCGACAGAGTGTCGAGATGGAAATCAAACTCGGCTGGGCTCATGAACTTAGGCTGCTGGTTGAAGATGCAGGCCTGGTAGAGTGTGCTGTCGCTGTGGGGCCTTAAGGTTCCCAACAGACAATGGTTGAAAATGTAGGTGGTGTCGCTTAAAAGCTCGTGGAAATTGGTCGAAAACTCATCGGCATGATTGCCGTATACAATGCTGTTGTCAATTTCACAGTTGAAAGGCACGATGTATGTGTTTCCGTCTGTAGGATTGGTATAATAGTTGTCGAAATACAAGGCCGGCGTTTGGCGGGCTGAGCCTGTCCAATAGTTGGCTATGGTGCCATGACGGAACAGGTAGTCGCCTCCGCCTGTCAAAGCCATGCAGTAATTGCCGCAGTTGTTAATCGACACATTCCATGCGTTTACGGTATAGCAATTGGTGTAAATGCCCATTCCTGTGTGGTTTTCGATTATAGTATTGCTGATTTCGGTCTGGGCCTTATTGTCTTTGAGCATGCGCTGGATTTGCAGCCCTATAAAGCCGTTGCGGATGATGGCGTGGCTGATGCTGTGTCCATGGCCTTCGCGAGCTTCCATAAGCCAGATGCGGTCCCATTGGCCGGGTTCGTCCTGATAATACGGCTCCAGCCTGTCGCCTTGGAATACCACTGGGTTGTCGGCTGTGCCATTTACTATCAGCTGACCTTCGCTCCATGCCCAAAGGCCTGCGCCACCATGAAAATACACATGAGTGCCGGCTTCGATTGTCAGTGTGCCTTCGGAATCGATAAGTGCCACATTGTAAATGACATACGGCTTGTCGGCAGTCCAATGCACGTCGGTGTTGACCGAGTCGGTGACAGGGTAGTAGTAATTGGTGTAATGCCCCTGTTCATCAGGGAAAATGCCGATGTTGCCTATGATGTAATGCGCATTCTGTCCGTAAGCCGTCAGATGGGCTACTTTTTCGTTGCCGTTAGTATTGAAAATCAGGCGGTCTTCCACGAAGAACGGATTGTTCTCGTCGGTTGGGTCGATGGTGACTTTCACAAAAACATACAAGCTGTCGTGGGCGTAAATTTCGACATTGCTGAAGTCGGTTCCGGCGATGCCGTCCACATTGACGCTGTATGGCGATTCGCTGCCTTGCTCAAGACGCACTGAGTTGATTTTAAGGTTTTCATCGGTGTTGTTATACACCATCAGTATGCGTGTGGATGAGCCAATGCATGTGAACACGGTGTCGAATGTTATTGTGTCGGACGACAGTTCGATGTTGAGCGAACTGTCATTGGAAAAGTCGCGTGTTTTACGGCATGAAATCGACAGTGTTATTATTGCTAATAATATGATAACTAATATTTTACGCATTATTATTTAATGTAATCCTTGAATCTTTGTTTTTGATATGCGTTGGTGGCAAAATAGCTGAGAACTGGCATAAAATCATTGGCGCTCATATATCCTGGAGCCACGGTCAGAAGCCTGTTTCGCTCATTTAAAAATACGTACGAAGGGTAGGATATACGGCCTTTCAGAAGGACGATCGCCAACTGATGAGTGCCTCTGCGTCCGTTAACTCCGCCTTCGTTGACGTATGTGTATCCGTTGAAGACGATGGTGTCGTTCATCTCGGCGTTAAATTTCACGGCATAGTAGTTTTCGTTCATGTATGCAACCACGGCTTCGTCTTGGAAGGTTGTCTGATCCATCTTTTTGCACCAGCCGCACCAGTCGGTAAAGACGTCAATGAAGATTTTCTTTGGCGCGGTTTCATTCAGCTTGACGGCTTCCTGAAATGTCATCCAATGGATGCCTTCCTGAGCGTTACCCAGAATCGGCAGTGAAATCAAAACCATAATAACTATCCACAATCTCTTCATAATACTTTCAATGCTCAATATTAATCATCGACTCCAAACTATGCAAAGCATCACTTCAGGGGTGAGCCCTTGAGGTCTCACATTCGTGATTGCTTTGCATAGTTTTCCGTCTTTAGAACTTCAATACTTTATAACTTTTAACTTTCAACTTTTAACTTTCAACTTTCAACTTTTATCATCGACTCCAAACTATGCAAAGCCTCACTTCAGGGTGAATCCTTGCGGCTTCACATTCGTGATGCCTTGCATAGTTTTCCGTCACTAAAACTCTTTTATTTCTTTCTTCGAATCTTTTTCTTTCAAACTATCTCTCTTGTCATAGAAATGCTTTCCTTTGGCCAGAGCTATCTCAACCTTTGCCAAGCCTCGGTCGTTGACGAACATCTCAACCGGAACTATGGTGAAGCCTTTTTCGGAGCTTTTGGCCTTGAGCTTGCGCAATTCTTTTGCTGTGAGCAACAGCTTGCGGTCGCGTTTGGGCACATGATTGTTGTAAGTGCCGAAAGCGTATTCGGCAATATGCATGCCTACCACAAAAAGCTCGTCACCCGTGAAGGCGCAATACGAGTCGGTGAGACTGGCTTTGCCTTCACGGATGCTTTTAATCTCGGTGCCGGTGAGTACTATTCCCGCTGTGTAGCGGTCGATTAGATAATACTCGTACGAAGCGCGCCGGTTTTTTATGCTTATTCTAACTTGTTTTACTTTGTTTGCCATTACTTGATATCTCCCAGAATCAACGGCATGCCGTCTTTGCTGTTGCCGACTATCACGACTTTGGTGTTGGGCGATTCGGCAAGCTTGAGTGTTGCATCTATGCCTTTTTCGCGCAAAATCTTATCGTTGATACTGGCACTGATGATGTTGTTGGCACGGGCCTTACCTTCGGCCTCAACACGTTGACGTTCAGCCTCTTGTGATGCTTTTTCGAGCTTAAACTCGTATTCCAAAGCCTCTTGTTCTTGCTTTAATTTGCTTTCGATGGCCGATTTGATGGTCGGAGGCAGCGTCACTGAACGGATGAGCACCTGATTGAGCTGGATGTGCTTGCCTTCGAGCAAGTTCTTGGTTTCGATGAAGATTTCTTCCTGGATGGCGTCGCGCTTGGTTGAATAAATCTGCTCAGGTGTGTAACGTCCGAGAACGCTTCTGGCTGCCGAACGCATGGCGGGGTAGACGGTTCTGGTCAGATACTGGGTGCCAATTGATGCATGAAGTCTGCCAAGCTCTTCCCATTTTGGCTGATACCATGTTGAGAATTCAATCTTGATTTCCAAACCGTTTGATGAAAGAGCGCTCATTTCCTCGTCGGCCACCTGCTGACGCACTTCGTAGAGCTCCATGCTGTTCCAAGGTGCTATAAAATGGAAACCTTCCTCGTATGTCTTGGTGATGTCGATACCGCCGCCGAACAAACGGTAAAGCACTCCGCCGTGACCGGCTGGTATTGTGACAGTGATGCGGCTCCAGAAAATGATGAGCAGCAAAACAACTGCGCCAATCAAAACCAATGGTCCGTATTTTTTGTTGTTGGATGGCTTATTCTGTTGATAGCCAGATTGTTGTGTGTATTCCATAATATAAATTTTTAATTAGTTTATTTTTGCAAAGGTAATAAAAAAAACGATAATTTTGCAATCTTATTTTTCGAAATATTAATCAAAATAAAAATAATGAAAAAGTTAATTATGTTTTTAGGTATTGCAGGGCTTTTAACAGCTTGTGGATCAAGCGATAAGAAAGCTCAGAATGGAGAGTTTAAGTATTTGGTCGACGAATTTGCCGACCTCAAAGTCATGCGTTATCAGATTCCTGAATGGGAGAACTTGACGCTGCAGCAGAAAGAGTATGTTTATTACCTCGGTGAAGCAGCCAAATGCGGTCGCGACATCTTGGCTGACCAAAACTTTAAATACAATCTTACAGTCCGCAAGACCTTGGAGGCTATTCTGAATTCATACAAAGGCGATAAGAAATGCGCTGATTATCAGAACTTTGTGGTTTATGCCAAGCGTGTGTTCTTTAGTAACGGCATCCATCATCACTATGCTGAGGATAAAATGTTCCCTGAGATTTCTGAGGAATATTTCGCACAGCTGGTAAAGAAATCTGACGCTAAGCTTCTTCCTTTGGCTGAAGGCGAATCAGTTGAGGATTTCCTGACATTTATCACCCCGGTCATCTTCGACAAGGATTTGTATGCCAAGCGCCGCAGCAGCGAGGAAGACATTATCCAAAACTCATGCGTCAATTTCTACAAAGGCAATATTAATAAAGGTGAAGTCGAGGCGTTTTACGATGCCCAGCGCAAGCCTAACGACCCACAGCCTATTTCATACGGCTTGAATTCAAAGCTTGTCAAGGAAAACGGTAAGCTTCGCGAGGATGTTTACAAAGTTGACGGTCTGTATGGCAAGGCTATCGAACAGATTATCTACTGGCTTAAAAAGGCTAACGAAGTAGCTGAAAACGACGTTCAGCGTAATTATACAAATCTGTTAATCGATTATTACACAACAGGTTGTCTTAAGAAATGGGACGAATACAACATCGCTTGGGTTGAGGATTCAATTTCAAACATCGACTTTGTGAACGGTTTCATTGAAGACTACGGCGACCCTATGGGTATGAAAGCCACATGGGAGGCTATCGTCGACTACAAAGACATGGAGGCTACCAAACGTTCGGAAATCATCAGCGCCAACGCCCAGTGGTTTGAGGATAACTCACCAGTTGATGCTCGTTTCAAGAAGAAAGAATGCAAGGGCGTGAGCGCCAAGGGCATCATTGTCACCACATTGGCTGGCGACTGCTTCCCGGCACCTCCAATCGGCATCAACCTGCCTAACGCCGACTGGATTCGCAAGGATCACGGCTCAAAGTCAGTGACAATCACCAACTTGATGGACGCATACGAAAAAGCCGCCAATGAGTCGCCTAAGAGCGCTCTGGCTGAATTTGCTTACTCGCAAGAGGAAATCGACCTCTGCAAGCAGTGGGGCGGTATTGCTGATGTCTTGCATACCGACTTGCACGAATGTCTCGGTCACGGCTCTGGTCAGTTGCTCCCGACAACACAGCCTAACGCTTTGAAGGAATACAGCTCGGCTCTTGAAGAGTCGCGTGCCGACCTCTTTGGCCTGTATTACTGCGCCGATCCTAAGATGGTTGAACTTGGCATCCTTCCAAATATGGAGTGCTACAAAGCCGAATACTCAAGCTTTATCCGCAACGGTTTGATGGGTCAGCTGGCAAGAATCGAACTTGGCAAGAACATCACCGAGTCACACATGCAGGATCGCGCTCTCATCAGCTGGTGGTGCTATGAAAAAGGCTTGAAAGATAACGTTATCGAGAAGAAAGTACGTGACGGCAAGACATATTTCGTTATCAATGACTATGAGAAATTGCGTGGCTTGTTCGGCAAGCTCCTTGCTGAGATTCAGCGCGTTAAGTCGGAAGGCGACTACGAAGAAGGCAAGCGCCTTATCGAAACCTACGCCGTGAAGATTGACCCTGAGCTTCATAAAGAGGTGAAAGCACGTTACGAGGCTCTCGGCCTGAAGCCATACGGCGGTTTCATCAACCCAGACATTGTTCCTGTTGTTAAAGACGGTAAAGTTGTTGATTATCAAGTCAATTATCCATGCGACTTCCTGCAGCAGCATCTCGATTACGGCAAGAATTACAGCTTTGTTGAGGAAAATCACGATGCTCCGGAACATCTGGTGGTTGATATGCTTTACGATTTCATTGATGGCACTTTGGCATGCGGCAATGCCGAAGAGGCTGTGCACGAGGTGGTGAAATACATTAACGCTCACCCGGAGGAGAAGGTGATTTACATCACCGACTATCACCCGGCAAACCACAGCTCATTCGCTGAGTTTGGCGGTATTTGGCCGACTCACTGCGTGCAGGGAACACGTGGCGGCGCTATTCACGAGGCTTTCTACACCGACGTTATAAACCCGGCCAATCGTCCTGACCCGGCAAGAAACATCTTCCGTAAAGGTGAGAAAGTCGATGAAGAACAGTATTCAGGCTTCGAGTCGGTTGGCCCTGATGGCAGAATGCTTTCAGAATGTGTTGGTAAGGATTTGGTTATCAGCGGTATCGCAACAGAGTACTGCGTCAAGAACACCTTGATGGAGTTCTTGAATGCCGGTCATAACATCGAGCTTCTGGTCCCTGGCCTCGGCTACGTCACCAAAGATGGTCATGACCAGACTATGAAAGAATTGGAAACATTAGTGACTGTCGTTGATTAGCCATTAGCGATTAGCTATTAGCCATTAGCCATTAGTTGTTAGTCGTTAGAACTAAAGACTAATGGCTTTCTTTTCTTGCTTCCCGTTCCTGTTTTCTCTTTAATTTTCTGATTTGCCGTTGTACCGCTTTGTCGTGGAACTTAGGATTGTCGCCTGTGTAGCGGTATTCCTCACGAACCAGATCCTCAAGTTTTTCGTTGAAAACGTAAGTTAGACGGAAGGTGAACAGGTTGTTGTATTGCTTGAAAACTCCGAGCGAGTTGCCCTCGATGTCGAAGTATTCGCGTTCTCTGATAGGGTTGAGGGAGTAGGAATATCTGAATCCCAATTTCCATCTTTTGTACACGCGAATTTTAACGTCGGCTAGAATGTTGAATTCGTTTTGGTCGAACTCGCCGCTGCTGGCAGTAACGTTGGTTTTTACGCCGTGTTCATATTCGGTGAGGCCCATCAGACGCGCGTATGAGAGACCGACGCCGGCCGATACAACTTTCTTATCGGTGAAATATACCATGAATGGCACTTCGCCATAACTCAGACTGAGGTTGTATTCACCGGTGATTTCATGTCCGGTGACGGGATCTATCTGGTGACTCCAATATTTTCTGCCTTGTTTGGAGCCTTTTTGGTTGTAGAGCACCTCAAGCGACAACTCAAGGCTGAATTTGTCTTTTGTCCAGATTGGTGTAATGACACCGACACCTACGTTGATGCCTTGTTTGAAGAATCCCATGATCTGGTCGCCGTCCACTTGGCAGATGTTGTACCCTACAAACGCCTCACCGAGGAAAACCTGCGACTTGGCGCCGAATGGCAGGGCCAACAAGGCGATGAATAATCCTATTAGTATATGTTTTTTCATACCATTGTAACGTAACGGTTGATATTTTATTTCATACTTAGTGAGATTCGTTTGCGAGGAATGTCGACATCAGTCACTTTGACCTTAACTTTTTGGTTGAGTTTCACCACTTGATTAGGGTCGGTGATATAGCTGTTCGACATCTGACTGATGTGCACCAGACCGTCCTGATGCACACCTATATCGACAAAGCATCCGAAAGCCGTGATATTGGTTACAATTCCTACAAGCTCCATGCCTGGCCTCAGATCGTTGATGCTTCTGATGTTTTTGTCAAACTCAAACATCTCGAAACTCTTACGCGGGTCGCGGCCGGGTTTCTTGAGCTCGGCTATGATGTCGTTGATGGTCTCGATACCGAAATCTTTCTCGATGAATTCTTTAGGGTTAATCTTGTCAATCAGCTCGTCATTGCCGATAAGTTCCTCGACTTTTACGCCAAGCTTTTTGGCCATTTTCTCTACTATGTGATAGCTTTCGGGATGCACGGCGCTGGCGTCAAGAGGCTGTTTTGAATCGTGAATTCTCAAGAATCCGGCGCATTGCTCAAAAGCTTTGGCTCCGAGGCGTGGCACATCCATCAGCTGACGACGGCTGGTAAATCCGCCGTTTTCGTTGCGATATTTTACAATCGAACTGGCTAGTTGCGGTCCGACTCCGCTAACATACGACAGCAACTGCTCGCTGGCTGAGTTCAACTCGACACCTACGGCGTTCACGCAGCTTTCAACCACTGTGTTCAATTCGTCGCCAAGCATCTTCTGGTTGACATCGTGCTGATATTGTCCGACACCTATCGATTTTGGGTCGATTTTTACCAGTTCGGCCAGAGGATCCATTAAACGCCGTCCGATACTCACTGCGCCGCGAACTGTTATGTCGTAATCAGGAAACTCCACACGAGCCACCTTGCTGGCTGAATATATCGAAGCGCCGCTCTCGTTGACCATTACAGCTGTGATGTCGCGGTCGAATCTGATGCCACGGATGAAGTCTTCGGTTTCGCGTCCGGCGGTGCCGTTGCCAATGGCGATGACATCGATTTTGTATGCCTGTACCAGGTGGCTGATTTTGGCTGCCGATTTGCCTGTCTCGTTTTGAGGCGGGTGAGGGTAGATGGTCTCGTTATGTATCAGGGCACCTAACTCGTTAAGAATAACCACCTTGCATCCTGTGCGGAAGCCTGGGTCGAGGGCTAATACCCGTTTCTTGCCAAGTGGAGCTGCCAACAATAGCTGGCGTAGATTTTCGGCAAACACCTTGACAGCGACCTCGTCGGCATTTTGCTTGTACAATGCCCGTATCTCAGTTTCAAGCGACGGCTCAAGCAGACGCTTCCAAGCGTCGTCGATGGCATCCTGCACCAAATCGGTGGAGGCGTTGTCGTTCTTGAGAAATATACTGTCGAGCGTGCTAAGCGCCTCGTCGGCGTCAATGCTTAGCTTCACCTTCAGCAGGCCTTCTTCTTCGGCTCTGAATAAGGCAAGGATGCGGTGCGACGGAGCCTTGGCGATTGGTTCGCTGAAATTGAAGTATTGTTTATAGGTTTGGGCCTCTTCTTCCTTGCCTTTAACCAAGGTGGAGGAAATGATGCCGTTTTTGTGATATATCTTGCGAATTCTGTTACGTCCGTTGATGTTTTCCGAAACCCATTCGGCCATGATGTCGCAGGCGCCCTTCAAGGCTTCTTCTTCGCTGTTGACATCTTTTTCTTTATTGACAAAGCGTTTGGCCATGCCGTTGACATCGTCGCTGTTTTGCGACATGATGAGTTTGGCCAGAGGCTCCAGACCTTTTTGGCGCGCTATCTCGGCTTTGGTGCGGCGTTTAGGTTTGTAGGGGAGGTATAAATCCTCGACATCTTGCAAAGTCGCGGCGTTAACTATCTGTTTTTCGAGTTCGGGCGTCAGCTTGTCAAGCTCGGCTATCGCTTTCAGCACAAAATCCTTGCGCTTTTCCAATTCTTCTAGCTGTTCGAGGCGTTTTTTAACCTCTGCCACAGTCTCCTCGTTCATAGTGTCGGTCATCTCCTTGCGATAACGCGCTATGAACGGCACGGTCGCGCCCTCGCCGAGCAGCTTGATCACATTTTCAGCCACTCTTGTGCTGACATTAAACTCCCGAGATATAATGTTAACAAATTCCACTTTTAACTTTCAACTTTCAACTTTATAACTTTCACCATTGACTCCAAACTATGCGAAAAGCCGCAGGCTAATTTTTTCAGCTCACGCAATGCCTGCTATTTTTCGCATAGTTTTCCGTCTTTATAAACTCCAAATCTTCCACGCTGCCTCAGCTTGTAACGTCAACATTTTCAATCCATTAAACGTCTTTGCCCCATATTTTTTCGCCTTCTTCATGAACATGGTCTCCTCTGGATTATAAATCAAATCGATGAAGATGTTGGTTGCGTTGGCCGTTACATAAGGCAGGTCTAACAAGTCGTTTGAATTAGGATACATTCCTACTGGTGTTGCGTTGATAATCAACTCGTTGCTGCGGAATCCGGATGCTTTCAACCTTTGATAGGAATCGTCTTTTCTTGACAAAACCTCGAAACTGATGCATTTCTTTTTTAAAACGAACTTCACGGCTTCAGAAGCGCCTCCGGTGCCGCAGACATAAGCTTTCTCAATCTTTTTGCCACCAGTGGCTTCTTCCAGCAAACCCTGAAAACCAATGTAATCAGTGTTGAATCCCTTGAGTTTTCTGTTGGCGTCGATTTTCACAACATTGACAGCACCGATCTGCTTGGCGTTCTCATCTATATCGGCCAGGTATTTGAAAATAGCTTTTTTATAAGGATGTGTCGTCGTAAAGCCTTGTAAATCGGGGTATTGTATCAGAATGTCTTTGATGCTGTCAAGCTTTTCTATGTCAAAATTGATGAAGAAACAGTCCAAATCCTCGTTTCTGAATTTGTCTTCAAAATAAGCCTTTGAAAAAGAATGACTTAAAGGATGTCCGATGAGTCCGTAATATTGCATGATGTTAATTTATTCCAAAAAATGCTCCAAATCCTAATGTGCACACCAAGCCGACAATGACACTTGCCAGCACAACGCCTCCGATTACGGCTATGACGCTTTTTTTGAAGCCCATATCCAGGAAACTGGCGGCTAGTGTACCCGTCCATGCTCCTGTGCCCGGCAACGGAATGCCTACAAAGAGCAACAGTGCCCAATAAAGTCCGCGTCCGGCCTTGGCTTGCAGCTTCTGACCGCCTTTTTCGCCTTTGTTGAGGCACCAAGTGAAGAATTTGCCGACATAACGCTTGTCTTTGCCCCATTCCAAAACTTTGCGGGCGAAAAGATAAATGAAAGGTACTGGCAGGATATTGCCTATCGCGATTATGATGTAGCTCCAAAGAAGGCTGAATTCCGGGTTGGCGGTGTGAATGCCGTATGCTACCGGTATAGCGCCACGCAATTCAATGAGCGGCACCATCGCTATTAGGAAAATGTAGATGTAGTTTTTCATGATTTCTTTCTTCTGTATTCTTCAATTAAATCCATGATAGCCTGATTGTTGGTAAGATTCTCGGCGTCGAAGCTCAAAAATTCCATGTGTCCGTCGTAGTCGCGTTCCAATGCCATCTCCAGCGTCAGCAGTCCCGATTCGGTCTGGTCTTGAGCAAAATAGAGGAATGCTTTGCGATAAAGCAGCGAAGCGTTGCCGGGAAGTATACGCAGACCGCGTTCCAGCGACTCCATGGCTTTCTCTGGATTGTCTTTCAGTACGTAACATTCCATCATGGCAATGTATACGTTTTCGTCATATGGATTGAGGTCGAGAATCTCGTTGACATATCTCAACGCTATGTCGTGTTCCTCAATTTTATTGTATTCCTCCACAAGCACGTAAATGTAGTCGGTGTTGTATGGCGAAAGGGTGTGGGCGTGCTTTAGGAATTTTATGGCCGACCATGGATTGTTCTCGTCGCTTAGCAGGAAACCGATGCCGGCGTAAGCCTCGGGCAGGTTGTCGTCCATCTTCATGGCCTTCTTGTAAATCTTGAAAGCCTCTTCGGTGTCGCCCAGTTTGGCTTTGGCCTCGCCAAACAAGCATAGCAGAAGCGCCGATTCAGCATTGTAACGCAAGGCTTCGTTCACAATTTCGATTGTATCGGTGAAACGGTCCAGTTCGTTGTAGGCTGTGGCAATGTCGATGTAACCTTTCTTGTAATGCGGGTCGATGGCCACTGCATATTCAAACTGGTCGATGGCCGAATCCAGCTTGCCTATGCGAACATAGCAGTTGCCCAATGCCATCCAGGCCGAGACGCTGTATGGGTCGCGGTCTATCTCGCTTCGGAAAAACTCAATGGCATCGTCCATCTTGCCAAGCATCGAATAGCAGTTGCGAATCTCGAAATACTGTTCGTCGAGTTCCGTGTCACGACGCAGAGCCAGGATGAAATATTTCAGAGCCTTCTCTATGTCGCCCATGTTTTCGTATTCAATGGCGATTGAGTTGTATAAATCCTCGCAATCCTTGTAATCGAAGGCTTTCACGGCTTTCATGTAAGCTTTGATGGCTTTCTCGTTTTCGCCTAAATCGGAATAACAGGCTCCTAATGTAATCTGATAATCAGCGTCTTCGTGGTCGAAAGTGGCGTTTTTCAGCGTTTTTAGAGCTTCTTTTGCGTCAGAGTTGGCCAGAAGTTGCTTTGCGCGGATGATTTGTATCAGAGGATTGTTGGGATGATATGTTATGGCGATGTCTGCTGCCAAGTTGGCTTTTTTGATGTTGTTGTGATGCAGATAATGTTCCACGATGACGTTGAGCTCGTCGGCGTCGAAGTAGCACGACTGCTGCTGCTTGACCATCTTTTCGAAACGGTCAACCAGCTCGTTCACCTCCATGTCGTCATCCAAGAAATTGTCGTCGTCGAACATTATTCAATTTTTTGCAAAGATACAAAAAAGCTATTAGCTATTAGTCATTAGCCATTAGTTTTTTTTTATTCAATCGCTAATGGCTAAAAGCTAGTGGCTAATGGCTAAAATTAATTTGGAAATGTAAAATAAAAACCATAATTTTGCGAAAATTTTTAGAATTATGCCATTAATTAAATCAATTTCCGGATTCCGTGGAACAATTGGCGGCAGACCGGACGACGGGTTGACCCCGATAGATATTGTCAAGCTGACTTCAGCATTTATTTGTTTGATTAGACGTGGTGGCGTTAAGCGCCCGCGCATAGTTGTGGGCCGCGACGGCCGTTTGTCTGGAACTATGGTTAACCAACTGGTTTGCGGTAACTTGCAGGCTATGGGTGCCGATGTCATTGACATAGGTTTGAGCACGACTCCTACAACTGAAATTGCCGTTACCGAGCTGAAAGCCGACGGAGGCGTGATTTTGACGGCATCTCACAACCCAAAAGAATGGAATGCCTTGAAACTCCTCGACAACAAAGGCGAGTTTATCGACGCTGCCGATGGAAAATGGCTTCTCGAGAAGGCTGCTAAAGACGAGTATGAGTTTTCTCCAATAGATGAGATTGGCACTTACACTTTGGCCGAAGGTTGGATTGAACGTCATGCCGATATGGTCTGCAAGCTTCCTTTGGTGAAAAAAGAGCTAATCGAAAAGGCTGGCCTTAAAGTGGTGGTTGACGGTGTGAATTCAACTGGAGGAATGGCTATTCCAATGTTACTCAGAAAGTTGGGTGTTAAAAATATTATCGAGCTCAACTGCGAGGTGACAGGTAAATTCGCTCATAACCCGGAGCCGTTGGCGGTAAACTTGGTTGACACCTGTGCAAAAGTTAAGGAATGCGGCGCCGACCTCGGCGTCGTTGTTGACCCGGATGTTGACCGTCTGGCGTTTATTAACGAAAAAGGGGAGATGTACGGCGAAGAATACACTTTGGTGACTGTCGCGTCATACATTCTCGAGCACAAGAAAGGCAATACTGTATCAAATCTTTCATCAACCCGTGCCTTGCGCGATGTTACCAATGCAGCCGGCGGCAAATATTCAGCAGCCGCGGTGGGCGAGGTCAATGTGGTGGCCAAGATGAAGGAAGTCGGCGCTGTCATCGGCGGCGAAGGCAACGGAGGTGTCATTTATCCTGAGATTCACTACGGCCGTGACGCTTTGGTGGGTGTGGGTTTGTTCCTGACATATCTCGTCGAGAATCATTGCACTGTATCGGAGTTGAAGAAGATATTCCCTCTGTATTATATGTCGAAGAACAAGATTCAGCTTACGCCTCAGACCGATGTCGATGGCATCTTGGCAAAATTGGCTGAAAAGTTCAAGAACGAGCAGGTGACAACTATCGACGGCGTGAAGATAGATTTTGCCGACGGCTGGGTGCACCTGCGCAAATCCAATACAGAGCCTATCATCCGTGTGTATTCTGAAGGCAAGAGCGAGGCTGAAGCAGACAGACTTGCACAGATGATGCTTGATGAAGCTAAGAAAATGATGTAATATGAAAAAACACCATCACAGAAGTTACAAGTACCATGCGATAACGTTCAAATTGTCGCAGGGGCAGTACAAATCGCTCAAAAACTACTGCAAGGCGCGTAAAACCACGCCAATTAAACTGATTAAGAAAAACATCGAGCGGTTCATCTCGCACTACGAATACGGAGTGCCGGAAGAATTGTATCTCTGTGAAAACCAATTGAATCTATTCGAAGACGAAACAATGATGTAGAGACGTTTCGATTGAAACGTCTCTACCTGTTAAACGGTATTCTGTTCGCTATCGAGCGTCCTAATGTCACCTCGTCGGCAAATTCAAGCGCGTCGCCTACGGCTATGCCTTTGGCGATGGTGGTTATCTGACCGGTAAAATGTTCTAATTTTTTGGAAATGAAGTAATTGGTTGTGTCGCCTTCGATGGTGGCTGGCAATGCCAGTATTATCTCCCTGAACTGTTCGGCCATACTTCTTTCAATCAACTCTTTGATTCTTAAATCGTTGGGCGAGATTCCATTGATTGGATCAATTACGCCTCCAAGCACGTGGTACAATCCGTTGTAGGAGCCTGTGCGTTCTATTGCCATTACATCGCGCATGTCGGCCACCACGCAAAGCAACTCGTTGTCTCTCTTGGGGTTGGAGCAGATAGAGCATTGTTCCTCGTCGCTGATATTGTAGCAACGACGGCACAAAACAATGTTGTGACGCATGTTTTGCAATGATTGTGCCAAAGTCTCGGTTACCTGTTCCTCTTCACCCAATAGATGCAATGCCAAGCGTAAGGCCGTTTTGCGACCTATGCCGGGCAGCTTGGCAAATTCATCGACGGCTTTTTCCAATAAGATTGACGAATATTCTGCCATAAATTATTCGTAATAATCACAGTATTTGACGTAATCTTCCATATTCTGACGACCATATTTCTCGGCCAATTTGAAGTAGTAGCATGCCATCGATTGGTCGTTGTTGCGTCTGTAAACCAATCCGATGTTGAAATATGGGTCGGCGTAATCGTCTTTGATTTCAATGGCTCGATTCCAATCGCGGAAAGCCTGTTCGGTGTTGAAATTATTGCTGTAGGCGCATCCGCGATAATAGTATGCCTCGTAGTTGTTTTCATCATATTTGATGGCTTTGTCGAACAGCTCGATGGCTTCGTCAAACTGAGAAGTATACAAATAATCCATTCCTTTGTCGAAATATAGACGCGACTTCTCCGGATCATGCCCGCAGCTGGCCATAATCAACGAAATGCTAAAACATAAAACAATACAAATCTTTTTCATATTAAAACTTTAAACTATTAAACTTCAATAACCTATAACCTATAAACATTTAATCATCGACTCCAAACTATGCAAAGCATCACTTCAGGGGTGAGCCCTTGAGGTCTCACATTCGTGATTGCTTTGCATAGTTTTTCGTCTTCATAAACTTCAATACTTTATAACTTTTAACTTTCAACTTTTAACTTTCAACTTTTAACTTTCAACTAAAAATATAACCAATGCCATACCCATTCGTCGCCAGTGTTGTATTCCAAGGCAGGGAATGGGAATTTGAAAATATTCAATACCTTAAACGTGTATTTTAAAAACTTGCTTTTCGTCGGAATTCTAGTAAAATCAACGTCCAGAGAAAGATAAAATTGTCTGATTCGGTTGAAAGTGGGGATGGGGTTGCCATGATACTCGGTGGCGTTTTCAAAACCGCCTGTCATACCGTCGGCGCCATAGCCGAATGCCACGTTGAGCCAAGCCGGGAATTTGCTTTCGCGATTCATGAACAGCGATTTAAGGTTGAACGAAGCCCAGTATGTCTGGCCGTTGTAGTCTTTAATTGTCTGCTGCAAAAAGTTTGAACCGAGAACATCGGGACGGTAATTAGGGAACTCTGTAGTGTGGAACGAATATTTCAAAATGATTCGCTGCTCATGCCACAGAAACT
Organism: Bacteroidales bacterium; assembly: GCA_017616735.1. Taxonomy (GTDB): domain Bacteria; phylum Bacteroidota; class Bacteroidia; order Bacteroidales; family F082; genus Limimorpha. The sequence goes on along the minus strand of JAFZXP010000005.1, from coordinate 43,653 downwards.
GCTGTCCGATGAATAAGCCTGAGCCCAATGTGTTGGCCGCCATGTCACCCCACGAAAAGCCCCATCCTGATGAAAAACCGTCGAAAATCTCAATGGTGGTTAAGAATGCCAACCCCAAAGTGCCTCCGAACCATATCGAGCGTTTCTCATCAAGGCCGGCGGCCTTAAGCAGTTCGTAGCCTCCGGTTCCGACAAGATATGAGGTGACTCCATGACCTATTTTGTCCATCTGAAGCCACTCGCCGTTGTCGTCGTAAAAATGGAAACTCGACTGAGGATAATCGGCGTACCAAGCGAAATACAGACCTGTCATCGAAGCGGCGTAGAGGGCGGCTTCGGTGCCGATAACGATTTTTACATTTCTTCTGACACGTGCATTATCGCTTAAAGTGTCTTGCGCTGACACTGATAACACGCTGAGAATCAGCAATACCGTTAATAACCACTTTTTCATAAGGCTTTTCATCTCGTGTGGACGTGTCACTACTGGAATTTTTTAATTATCATTGTTACTGTTTCGATAATTTCTTTCAGTTTATTCTCATTCTTGGCTTCGCACAAAAACCTCAGATAAGGCTCGGTGTTCGAAGGTCTGATGTTGAGCCACCAATCATGATAGTCAAGGCGATAGCCGTCGAAATCGAGGAATCTTTCAGGCTTTTCAATGCCTAGGAAGTAATCACGCACGGCATCCATGGCTTCTTGTTTCTTCTCAATTGTGAAATTGATTTCGCCCGAGTTGTGATAACCGCTTATTTCTTTGATGATTTGCGACATGCATTTGCCTTGAGCCTTGAATTGTGCCAGCAGTCTCAACACCAACAGAGCAGCCATCAATCCTGAATCGGAATAGTAGAAATCGCGGAAGTAATAGTGCCCGGCCAGTTCGCCTCCGAAGCAACCGTCCAGCTCACGGAGTTTCAGAGCGGCGTAAGCGCGACCTACTCGCCAAGTCTCGACTTTGGCTCCGTACAGCTTGCCAAGATATTCCTGAATGGCTCTCGATGATCGGATGTCTTGCAACACAATGCCTTTCTGCTTTTTCTCGCCCAGAAAATAATTGCCCAGGAAAGCTATGATCAGGTCGGGTGAGATGAACTGTCCTTTTTCGTCAATAAAGGTTATTCGGTCGGCGTCACCGTCGAACAGCAGTCCTATATCGCATTTGTGTTTCAGCACCAACTCCTTGATTTGCTCCTGATTCTCGGCTTCAAGCGGATTGGGCTCGTGGCCTGGAAATCGTCCGTCAAGAGTGTCATTAATATAATAAGGTGAGTTGCCGAGAAGCTGTTTGACAAACAGGTTGGATGCGCCATTGCTGCAATCGACACCTACCTTCAGATTGCTGATGTCGCCAAGGAATTGACTTTGAAAATCAATGTATTGCGAATAAACGTTTATTTCCTTAGTGGTACCTCTAACGGCTGCAACTGCTGCTTTGGCATCGGATGCGACCAAAGCCTCCAGTTTGTTCAGGCCTGTGTCGTAACCAACAGGTTTGGCGTTTTTAGCGCTGATTTTGAAGCCATTATGGTTTGACGGGTTGTGCGATGCGGTTATCATAACCGAGGCATCGTATCCGAATTTTGCCGTTGTCCAATAAATCAAAGGGGTGGTGGACAGCCCGACACTGTCGACATTGACGCCGCGGTCATTCAAGCCCTTGGTGAGCTGGGCAAATGCAGTGTCTGACGACAGGCGCATGTCGCGACCCACAAGATATGTTTTAGCTGGCAGCACATCCGGAAGGAAATATCCTATACGATATGCGATTTCTTCGTTGAGGTCGGTGCCCCAAACTCCTCTGATGTCGTATGCTTTGAATGCTTTCATTTGTAAACCTTATTGTTGTTTAACGCTTTTCTGTATTTTGCCGCATTGCGGTTATGCTCTTCCATAGTCCTTGCAAACACGTGGTATCCCGACAGGTCGTCTTTGGCGCAGAAATAAAAATACTTGTGATTTTCGGCGTTCAAAACGGCGTCGATGGCCGCTATCGAAGGTATACAGATTGGCCCAGGCGGCAAACCCGCGTATTTGTAGGTGTTATATGGAGAATCGATTTTCTTGTGGACATTCAACACCCGCTTGATTGAGTAGTCGCCGGCGGCATAAATCAAAGTGGGGTCGGCTTGCAATGGCCAGTGAATTTTTAACCTGTTGAGATAAACTCCGGCTATTGCAGGCATCTCAGATGATTTGGCTGTTTCTCTGTCGACGATTGAAGCCAGAATGCTGACTTCGCGCGGGCTCAACTTTTTGTCCTTGGCTTTTTTCTTGCGGCTTTCGTTCCAAAACTGACGGTATTCCGAGGCCATCCTGCAAAGGAATCCCTGTGCGTCGGTGTTCCAATAAAACTCGTATGTGTTTGGAATGAAAATGGTTTCGTCAATGGTGTCGCAAGCCTTGATGGCGTTGATGATGGATGTTGAGTCGGCTTCTATCTGACGGCTTATGCGGCTGGCCAGATATTCCACATTGCGCATGTTGTTGAACACGACTTTTACCGGTGTCTGATGACCGTATCGCAACATGTTGATCAGCTCCTGGTTGGTCATGCCGTCGGTAAGGAGATAGCGGCCCGGGTGCACGTCGTCGGGATAGCCCGTGCGTTCAGCCATCCAGTTGAAAGCTCTTTTGCTTCTCAAAACACCAAGCGAGCCTATCTCGTTCTTAACATACTGATAATCTGATCCGGTGGGGATGTACAGCGAAACGCCTTTGCCGTCGGTAGTCTTGATAATCGACATCGAGACGTAGATGTAATCGCGTATCAATATGAAGGCCGTGATGGCAACGGCTATTACTATTATGCCCAGCAATACCCGTCTGCCTTTGTTTTTTCTATTATATGTCGACTTGTAGCCAGTCATTGTTTCTTACTAATATATTGATACTCAATCTGATCTATAAAACCGTCAGAAGTTTTATACCATTGCTTTCTAACGCCGCACCGTTCAAATCCCAATGATTCGAAGAGCAGCATGCTTTCCATATTGCTGGCCAAGGTATATACGTATAATTGATTGAGCAATAATGTGTTAAAGCAATAATCCATAAGCAGCTCAATGGCCTGCGCAGCATAGCCTTGACGACGGTGGTCTTTGTCGATAAGAATCCCGATGCCGGCCCTCAGATTGTGGCTGTCGTAATCGTAAATGTCGATGCAACCAATCGCTGTTTTGTCGCTTAGCCTCTCAATGATCAAGCGCAACTGCTTTTCGGAATTGAGGTCGTTGTTGCTGAGCAGAAACGTCTCGATTTGATGCATGGAGTAGGGCACGGTCGTCTCGCTAACCCGCCAGATTTGCATGTCGTTTTCCCAACGGTATATGGCGTCGGCATCGTAGGGCTCGGCTACTCGTAATGCTATGTTATCGTTTTTGATGAACATTATTTCTCCAAAATATAAACGCCGTCGAACACATGTGTCGCTGGCCCTGATAATACAATGTTTCTGAATGCGTTGCCATCGCGTTTGAAGCGGACGTTGAGTGTGGCCAGGGTGGTGCGAATGTCGATGTTGTCGCCGCCGAACCATAGTGAGGCGGCGATTGCCGAAGCTGTCACTCCTGTGCCGCAGGCCAAAGTTTCGTCTTCGACGCCACGCTCGAATGTGCGGATGTGATATTTCCCGTCAATCAGCTCCATAAAGTCGACGTTCACTCCGTCTGTTGAAATGCTTTTGTCGTGTCTGATGGCGGCGCCGTGTTTTCTGACATCGTAGCTTTTGAGCCCGTCAACTCTTGTAACATAATGCGGTGAGCCGGTGTTGACCAGCAAGCGGTTGCTGTCAAGATCGAAACTCTCTATGTCGCGCATGGTGACCGAGACCATGTATTCGTTGTCGGAATTCTTGGTTACCAAAGCCTTGTGTATGCCGTCAATTGCTTCGTATACAATGTCCTGCGAGCTTATGCCTTCCTCGACGGCAAAGGCCGCTATGCATCGTCCGCCGTTGCCGCAAAAAGTGCTCTCGTGCCCATCGCAATTATAATATTTCATTCTGAAATTGTAATCGGCTGAAGGCAATATCATAATCAAGCCGTCGGCTCCAACGCCGGTGCGGCGGTCGCATATACGCAAAACATCGTCATCGGTCAGACTGACGGGCGATTTAATGGCGTTTATCATGACAAAGTCGTTGCCCGCGCCATGATATTTGCTGAATTTAATTTTTTGAGTATCAATGTTTTGCATAATAATTCAAAATTTATATGCCACGGAAAAAGTTTGGCAAGAAATTTGATGTAAAAATAGTAAAAATTTTTGAAAAAAAGATAAGATTTTTAAAAATTTGACGTTTATATACCAAGAAACTTAAAAAAACATTTAAAATGAAAAAGACATTGTTTTTAATTTGGATTATGTGTGTGGCTTTGGTTGGCAAGGCCCAGGTTGATTTTACGGTGGCAGCGGAGAAGTCGGTCAACGCGGTTGTTCACATTCGTACCGAAATTGTTACAAGCAATACCTATTATGATTTCTTCGGTTCGTTTCTTGAACAGATATACGGCAATAGGATTCAAGTGCCTGACAATGTGTCAGTAGGCTTCGGATCGGGCGTGGTTATCTCGTCTGACGGCTATATCGTAACCAACAATCACGTTGTGGAAGGAGCAAGAAAAATCGAGGTTACATTCAACGACAAGCACAAGAGGGAAGCCGAAGTTGTCGGTACTGATCCGACCACTGATATCGCCTTGATAAAAGTTGACGCTCAAGACTTGGAGTATCTGACTTTCGGCGATTCCGACAAAGTGCGGGTTGGCGAGTGGGTGCTGGCTGTAGGTAATCCATTCAACCTGACTTCAACTGTCACGGCAGGCATTGTCAGTGCCAAAGCCCGTAATATCAACATCTTGGGTGCCGGCACAATTGAGTCGTTCATCCAAACCGACGCGGCGGTTAACCCCGGTAACAGTGGCGGCGCCTTGGTCAACACCAGTGGCGACCTTATCGGAATCAACGCGGCTATCGCTTCACGCACCGGCAGTTACGAAGGCTATTCGTTTGCCATACCTTCAAATATAGCTAAAAAAGTTGTTGAAGACTTTTTGCTCTACGGCTCGCTGCAGCGCGCATATCTCGGCATAGCTCCGGCTGAAATTACCGAGGAACTGGCAAAACAAAAGAATCTCAATGTGATGACTGGAGTGTATGTGGATGATGTTTATGAAGGTGGCGCAGCACAGAAAGCCGGTATTAAGAATGGAGATATTATATTGAGTATCAATGATATAACTGTTGATACAAGAACACAACTCATCGGTGCAATAGGTCAGTTCAGGCCGGGCGACAAAGTGGTGGTAAAAGTGCTTAGAGGCGAAAACGAACGCGATTTCAATGTCACCTTAGCCAATATGCATGGCACTGAAAGTATCATTAAAGGTGGCGACAGATTTTACAACGAACAGCTCGGATTGGTGCTCGAACCGCTTTCACAGGAGATGAAAAAGGCTATCAAAACCAATTACGGACTTAGAATTGTCGAGGTTAAAGACGGCGTTTTCAAGAGAAAGGGTTTGAATAACGATTATATCATTTTGGTCGTTAACAATCAGAAGGTTAGCAGCGAAAAGGAACTGAACGCCGCGTTGAAAAACAGCCGTAACGGCAAGATTCGTATTGAGATGACCGATGTTTCAAGCGAATTCATGACAATTTTTGAATTCTATGACAGATAAAACAAAACAATAAGATTATGAGACAGTTAAAAATTTCAAAATCAATCACCAACCGCGAGCAAGGCGCATTGGACAAATACTTGGCCGACATAGCCAAGGAGCCAATGATATCGCCTGAAGAGGAGGTGGAACTTGCCCAGAAAATCAAGATGGGCGACCAAATCGCACTTGACCGGCTGGTGCGTGCCAACCTGCGCTTTGTGGTGTCGGTGGCCAAGCAGTATCAGAATCAAGGATTAAGCCTTGCCGATCTGATCAACGAGGGTAATGTAGGCCTCATCAAGGCGGCTCAGCGTTTCGACGAAACCAAGGGCTTCAAGTTTATCTCATACGCCGTGTGGTGGATACGTCAGGCTATTCTGCAGGCAGTGGCCGAGCAGTCGCGCATGGTGCGCTTGCCGCTCAACCAGGTGGGGTTGCTGAGCCGGGTTAAGAAAACTGCATCGTCGCTCGAACAGCTGTATCAGCGCAAACCGTCTTTGAAGGAGATAGCCGACGAACTCGACATGCCTGTTGAAAAGGTGGAATATATCTTGAAGATGAATTCCAAGGAGGTTTCGATGGATGCTCCAGTGTCCAGCGACGACGAAATGACGTTTATCGACACCATGGTGCCTGAGGATAACGACGATGCCGACCGTTCCATAATGTCGGAAACCGAATCGGCCGAAATCAAACGCTCGCTTATGGTGCTCAACGAAAGGGAACGTCAGGTGCTGATTTACTATTTCGGATTAGGATCGAACAAAAGCTATACGCTTGAGGAAATCGGCTATCTGATGGATATGACGCGCGAACGTGTGCGTCAGGTGAAAGACAAGGCGATTAAAAAACTGAGGACACGTTCAAAAAAGCGGCTTCTTAACGTCTTTATGGATGAATGATGCCGCAGAGCTATAAATTTTAAATAAGGTTGCAGAGTTATCATCTTTTTTTGTAACTTTGCAACCGTTTTTTTTAAATAGAAAATATGAATAAAAATTCAGTTATCGGAATCATCCTTATCATAGGAATATTAGTGGGATGGACAATTTGGGCTACACCTTCAAAGGAAGAGATTGCACGTCAGAGACATATTCAGGATTCAATATATTTGGCTCAAAGAGCGCGTTATGTGGAGGATTCCATACGCATAGCACAAGAGTTGAAGCAGGCCGAGCTGGCTCGGACCGAAAACAGTGGCAATGCAGCGGCAACCGCTTCGGTGACACGCGACAAATACGGAGCTTTCACTTCGGCTGCGGTAGGCGAGGAGAAGGTATTTGTGTTGGAAAACGATGTCATGCGACTGACTGTTTCGTCGAAGGGCGCTTATGTCAAGACGGTTGAACTGAAAGATTACAAGACATGGGATTCTCTGCCGTTGATCGGGTTTGACGAGAATACCACCAGATTCGGGATGTCGTTCTTCGCATCCAACAGATATATCAGCACAAGCGATTTGTATTTCACACCTTATGTCGACGGTTATGAATATGACGGCGAGACAACGCTTGTGGCAAAGGATAAACCTTTGGCGTTGAGTTTCAGAGCATTTGCCGACGACAACACTGATGTCATCAATCCAGGTGAATATATTGAATTTACCTACACATTGCTCAAGGACGAATACATGGTTGACTTCGATGTCAAGACTGTCAACATGCACGATATTATCGGCTCGAGTACCAATTTCGTCACCATCGACTGGTATGCCGACATTCTGAAGCAGGAGAAGGCCGTTGACCGCTATAACGGATCGAATGTCTACTACAAAATCTCAAACAGCGATGTGGAATCGCTCAGCGGCGACCGCGGAGGTGAAAAAGACGGCGAAAAAGACGTGCGCAACAATATAAAATGGCTGTCGTTCAAACAGCGTTTCTTCAGCTATTCATTGATTTCAAAGGATTACTTCAACTCGGCCATGCTTGGCATGAAGACCGACATCCGACAGAACAATCCTCGCTATCTGAAGACCATGTATGCCACTGTCGACGTGCCATTCGATGGTTTCAAGGCCGACAATCACATGCCTATGCAGTTCTACTTCGGCCCGAACAGCTTGAAGATTATGGACAAATACGATCTTGATCTTGACAAGCAGATTCCTCTGGGCGGTAAACTCGTAGGTTGGATCAACAGACTGATTGTTGTCAATGTGTTTGACTGGTTGGGCAGCTATGGCTGGAATTATGGTATTGTGATTTTGGTGCTTACCATCATCATCAAGCTGGCATTGATGCCTTTCGCATATAAATCATATCAGTCAACGGCTAAGATGCGTGTACTGAAACCTGAAATTGACGAAATCAACGCCAAATTCCCTGATGAAAAGGATAATATGAAGAAACAGCAGGCTGTGATGGATCTCTACAAGAAGGCCGGAGCCAGCCCGACATCAGGTTGCTTGCCGATGTTGCTGCAATTGCCTATCTTGTGGGCTATCTTCCGTTTCTTCCCATCGAGTATTGAATTGCGTCAGCAACCATTCCTTTGGGCTGACGACCTCTCGACCTACGACAGCGTCCTCGACCTCGGATTTAACATCCCGTTCTATGGCGACCACGTCAGTTTGTTTACCCTTTTGATGACAGTCACCACCATTCTTTATACCTACATCAACAACAAACAGATGGCTGCCACTCAACAGCAGGGAATGAAAGGCATGAAGGTTATGATGTACATCATGCCGATTATGTTCCTCGGATTGTTCAACAGCTATTCGGCCGGTTTGAGCTATTACTACATGCTGGTCAACATCATTACTTTCTTGCAGATGTATCTGTTCAGAGTGTTCACCGACGAGGATAAGCTTCGCAAAAAAATCGAGCTGGCAAAGCAGAGACCTGTCAAGAAGTCGGCATTCCAGAAACGTTTGGAGGAAATGCAGAAACAGCAGCAACAGATGCAACGCCGCAAATAATGATTCCAGACCGAATATATATTATCGGTTATATGTGCTCGGGGAAGTCGTCAATCTCGCGCAAGGTGGCGGCTCGCTTGGGTTATGAAGCTTTCGATACCGATGATATGTTCGAGGAGAAATATCATATTTGCGTACAGGATTTCTTCGATAAATACGGTGAGGATTATTTCCGTAAATTCGAATCGGATATTTTGAAAAAGACGGGTGAGATGCACCATGTGGTGGTTTCAACAGGAGGCGGAACGCCATGTTTTTTCGACAATATGCAGTGGATGAATGAGAATGGCGTCACTGTTTTTGTGAAAGTCAACCCGATCACTTCGTATCACCGCATCACCCAAGCCAAGCGTAAACGCCCGCTGGTGATTGGCAAGACAGCCGACGAGCTGCGCGAGTTTGTCGTAAACCATTATAACTCACGTTTGCCGATATACGAACAGTCGGTCATCACCGTCAAAGGTGAGGATGTCGATATAGACGAGATAATTCGGAAGCTAACGGAGCTCGAGTAACACCACGTTTTCCACGTGCTGAGTGTGCGGGAACATGTCCACAGGCTGAACCGCCTTAACAGCATACAAATCGTCAAGCAATTGTAAATCACGGGCTTGTGTGGCCGGATTACAACTTACGTAAACAATCTTTTTTGCTTGTATCTTCTTCAACTGCTCAATGACTTTATCGGCCATGCCTGCGCGTGGCGGGTCGGTGACAATGAAATCGGGCCTGCCGTGCTCGGCAATGAATTCGTCGGTCAGCACTTTAGCCATGTCGCCGGCAAAGAAGCTGGTGTTGGTGATGTTGTTGAACTGCTCGTTGATCTTGGCGTCGACGATAGCCTCCTCGACGTATTCAATGCCGACAACTTGCTTTACAAAACGCGAAAAATACAAGGCAATTGTGCCCGTGCCGGTATAAAGGTCGTACATCAGCTCGTCGCCTTTCACATCGGCCAGGTCGAAAGCCACTTTGTAAAGCCTTTCAGCCTGATAAACATTGGTTTGGAAGAACGATACCGGACCGACACGGAACTTCAAATCATCGTATCCCTGACGAGGCGACTTCATGGTCTCCACCAGATAAGGTTCGCCTTTGATGCATTCAAACGGCAAATCGGAAATGGTGTCGTTGAACTTCGAGTTGATGACCAACATCATCGAAACTATCTGCGGGAACTTAGCCGAAAGGGCAGGGAAGAGTTCGTTGCGAACTATCTCGTTTTCCTCGTTGATGATTATTATAACCATAAACTCGCCTTTGCCGTTGCAACGGATGATGACGTTGCGCATGGTGCCCACATGAGCTTTCACGTTGTGATATGAAAGCTTGTGTTTCATTGTGAAATCCTTGATAAACAGGCGTATGTCGTTAGACGGGTCGGCTTGAAGATAACATTTTTCGATGTCGAGAACACGGTCGAACAAGCCTGGCAGATGGTAGCCGAAGCCTTTGCAGTCCTCTTCGGTGTAAGTGCCTGCCGGAGCTCCGTCGGTGAGCCACTTGCGGTTTGAGAAGCTGTATTCGAGCTTGTTGCGGTAGTAAAACTGCTTTTCACAGCCCAAAATCGGCATCATTTCAGGGTATTCGATTTTCCCGATGCGGTCGAAATTGTCTTTAATCTGCTTCTGTTTATAAAACAGTTGCCATTTGTAATCGAGGTGCTGCCATTTGCAGCCGCCGCACAGGCCGAAGTGCTGGCAAATAGGTTTTACACGCTTGTCGGACTGCTTTTTTATGTTTAAAATCTTGCCGTCGAAGCAATTTGATTTCTTCTTAAACACTTGAATGTCAACGATATCGCCCGGTGCTCCGAATGGGATGAATACTACTTTCTCTTCGGGCTTGGCGATGCTCATGCCTTCCGCTCCGGCGTCGATAATCTCGACGTCTTCAATATATTGGGGTTGCTTAATTTTTTTCATGGCGCAAAATTACAAAAAAAGTTTAAAGTATTGAAGTTTTAAAGACGGAAAACTATGCAAAGCAATCACGAATGTGAGACCTCAAGGGCTCACCCCTGAAGTGAGGCTTTGCATAGTTTGAAGTCATAAAAGAGAGTTTAGAGTTGAGAGTTTAGAGTTGAGAGTAGTTAAAAAAGTTTAGAGTTGAAGAGTTTAATAGTGTATAAGTATTAAGTATTGAAGTATGAAAGACGAAAAACTATGCGAAAGCATCACGAATGTGAGACCTCAAGGGCTCACCCCTGAAGTGAGGCTTTGCATAGTTTGGAGTCGATGATTAAATGTTTATAGGTTATAGGTTATAGGTTATAGGTTATTGAAGTCGATGATGAAAAGTTTGTAAAGTTGCTAAGTTTTTTATAATTTTGCAATTTAAATATTAATGAAATGAAGATTCCGAATATTCAATCCGCTCGAGCCGCCGATGCTTATACCATTGAAAATGAGCCTATATCATCTGTCGACTTGATGGAACGTGCTGCCATGCAGATTTACTTTTGGCTGATGAAGAAGCTGAAAACCAAAGAGTCTTCCATCAAGATTTTCTGCGGAATGGGCAACAACGGTGGCGACGGGCTGGTGTTGGCGCGTTTATTGGCATCGCAAGATATTTACGCTCAGGTATACATTGTTCATGTAAGCGACAATTTCAGCCATGACTGTGAGGTGAATTACGAGCGTCTGAAAGCAATTCCTGAGATTCCGGTTTATGGTGTCTTCTCGACAGACGATTTCCCGAAGATTGATGACAGCGATATCGTCATCGACGCCTTGTTTGGCTCGGGATTGAGCCGGCCGTTGGAAGGCTTGGCTGCCGAGATGGTCAATCATCTAAATGATAATCAAGCTATTAGAATTGCGATTGACATCGCGTCAGGCTTGAACGGCGACTCAATCAACAACGGCGGAGTGATATTCCGTCCGGATTACACATTGTCGATGCAGTTTCCAAAGATGGCCTTTCTGTATCCTGAAAACGAGCCGTTTGTCGGGAAATGGGAGGTTCTGGATATAAAAATCCATCCAGATTACATCGAAAATATTGAAACGGCTAATTTCTACACTACGGCTGATGTAATCAAGCCGTTGCTGCACAAGCGCGGAAAGCATTCGCACAAGGGCACTTACGGTCATGCGCTGCTGATTGCAGGTTCGACGGGAAAGACGGGTGCTGCCTTGCTGGCCTCGGAGGCTTGCATGCGCTCAGGCGTGGGGCTGTTGACCACCCATCTGCCTGGGTCGGCTATGCTGCCATTGCAGGTTTATTTACCTGAGGCAATGATAAGTCCTGATAAGTCTGATAATAACTTCTCAGAAGTGCCTGATTTACAGCCATATAATGCTGTCGGAGTTGGGCCTGGACTCGGAAAAGCAGAAGAGACTGCCAACGCCTTAAAGCATCTTATTCAAGAAGTTAAAGTGCCTATGGTTTTGGATGCCGATGCGTTGAACATCATTTCTGAAAACAAGACCTGGCTTTCGTTTTTGCCTGAAAGAACAATCATAACACCGCATCCTAAGGAATTTGAGCGTTTGTTCGGAAAAACGGATAATTCGGCCATGCGGCTGGAGTTGCAAAGAGAAATGTCAGTTAAAAACAATATTATAATAGTATTAAAGGGAGCTAACACCGCCATTACTTTCCCCGGCGGCAGTTGCTTCTTCAACTCGACTGGCAACCCTGGTATGGCCACAGCCGGCAGCGGCGACGTGCTTACAGGAATCATTTTGTCGCTGCTGGCGCAGCGTTACACCCCTGAAGAGGCTGCAATCATTGGTGTTTTTATGCATGGCAGGGCAGGAGATAAGGTGGCAGCTGAGAAAGGCATGGAGGCGATGATAGCAGGGGATGTGGTGGAGACCTTAGACTTTAGACCTTAGATTTTTAAAAATAAATGTTGTAGTATTGAAAATAATGTTTAACTTTGCTAGCTGATGAGGATATAAAATTTTTGTGATATATGAGGATACGTTTACCTATTATTGAGAGTATTGCGCACGGCCAGTTGAATCAAGGGCTTGTGTCGGCAAATTTCAAGGGCATTGATTATAAAAATCTGGCTAAAGCATTGTCGGTGATACCGGCGACTATGGAAGAGATTGACAGTTTGAGTCGCAAATACCTGTCGCAGTGGGTGGATTTCGATGCTGAGCCTACGCCTCCGGCGGTTGAGCTGTACGGTGACGATATTATCAGCCCGTTCCAGGAAGAGTATTTCCCAGTGGATATACCGATTTTGTCGAACAACGAGGCCAGTGACGACCGTATGGCCTTCTACCTGAATGCCTGCGACATGGATCTTGCCAGAACAAAGCATCGTTTGATGAAATATTCGGCCCAAGGCGTCTCGATAGAATCATATTATCACGAAGTTGACCTGACTCTTTGGAAGATTATCGGCTATTGCAATTGGCTTAACTTCATGTATGGCGACATTTATACCGGCTATGGATGCGAAAAGCCAGTTGGCGATAATGGACATGGCGAAAATCTGGTCTTGATCAGACTGCTCCAAAAACACATGCTTAAGTCTTATGCCGAGCTGACAGTGATATTCGCGCCTCAGTCACCGGCCGAAAGTATGAATTTTGTGATGGAAAAGACCGGCGCCCTCATTCAGCTGGGCTTGAGCAAGCTCAATCTGATTCGTGCCGATATTCTTAACAAAGCTCAGACATGCATCCGCTGCAATGACCTGGATGGTATGAATGAAGTTCTGAAAGATTTCAAAAAATTCAGCGACGATTCGTCACTCGACTATATCAACTATTCGACTGTTTTCGTGGCACTGATCAATAATTTATATCTCGGTGGCAACCACGATATCAAAGAATTGACTGACCCGGCATTTTGCGAGAAGATGGTGGCTAAAGCTTTGGAAGACAAAGCCGGCATCGACAAAGCCAAACTTCAGGCCTATGCCGACTGCAGAGTGTTCGAGAAGACAATCCCTGGAATGATATTCCGGTCTCTACTCTAATTTATCGATATTTGAATCGTCTTCGATGCGGAGGTTGTCGATGATGAACTTCTGACGCTGGTCGGTATTCTTTCCCATGTAGTATTTCAAAAGTTCAGGAATTGTCATGTCGTGGCGCAGGATGATAGGCTCCAGTCGCATGTTGGGACCGATGAAATAGCTGAATTCGTCGGGTGAAATCTCACCAAGACCTTTGAATCGGGTGATTTCAGGATGAGCGCCCAACGACTTGATGGCGTCGACACGCTCCTCGTCAGAATAGCAGTATCTGGTTTCTTTTTTATTTCTTACACGGAACAGCGGCGTCTGCAAGATGTAAAGGTGTCCGCCGCGTACCACGTCGGGGTAGAACTGCAGGAAGAAAGTGAGCATCAGCAGGCGGATGTGCATTCCGTCGACATCGGCATCGGTGGCGATAACGATGTTGTTATATCTCAGATTTTCAATGCTTTCGTCAATGTTGAGAGCTGCTTGCAGCAGGTTGAACTCTTCGTTTTCGTACACGATTTTCTTTGTCAAACCATAGCAGTTGAGCGGTTTTCCACGCAGGCTGAACACTGCCTGTGTCTGAGCGTCGCGGCTCTTGGTGATGCTGCCCGATGCACTGTCGCCCTCGGTGATGAATAGCGTCGATTCGAGGCGCTTTTCCTGATTGGTGTTGTAGTGGACACGGCAGTCGCGCAGCTTGCGGTTGTTGAGGCTGACCTTCTTGGCGCTTTCGCGGGCCAGTTTCTTGATGTTGGCCATGCCTTTGCGTTCCTTCTCGTTCTGGATGATCTTGCGCATCAACGACTCGGCCACGTCGCTGTTCATGTGCAGGAACTTGTCGAAATGGCGTTTGATGATATCGGTGATGTAGGCGCGGATGGTCACCTCGCTCTCCTTGTCCATGTAGTTTGACGAGAACTTGGTCTTGGTCTGGCCTTCAAATTCAGGCTCGTCGACTTTAATTGACAATGATGCGATGAACGAACTGCGGATGTCGGAAGTTTCGTATTCTTTGTTGTAAAACTCTCTGATAGTCTTGGCGATAGCCTCGCGGAACACGTTCAGATGAGTGCCGCCCAGCGGGTTGTACTGACCGTTGGCAAATGGGAAATACTCTTCGTTGGAAGTGACGTTGGAATGTGTGAAAGCGCATTCAAAGTCGCCTTCTTTGATGTGTATGATAGGGTAGGCGCAACTCTCAATCTTGCCGATTTTACGTGTCAGCAGGTCGAGTAGGCCGTTTTTGGCGTGATATTTCTGACCGTTGAGTATGAGCGTGAGGCCGCTGTTTAGAAAAGCGTAGTTCCACACCATCTCATCGACGTATTCCATCAGGAAGTGATAGTTGCCAAACAGCTCGGCATCAGGTACAAAAGTGATGTCGGTGCCGTTTTTCTGGTCGGTAGGAATTATCTCAGACTCAGACAGCAGCTCGCCTTTGGAGAATTCAACGATTTTGGTCATACCGTCGCGGAAGGCCTGGGCGCGGAAGTAAGAAGATGCGGCGTTGGTGGCTTTGGCGCCGACACCGTTCAGTCCAACGGCCTTTTTAAAGGCGCCGGTATTGTATTTTCCGCCGGTGTTCATCTGGCCCATGCAGTCTTTCAAAGAGGCGAGAGGAATGCCGCGGCCGTAGTCGCGCACGTGTACCTTGCCGTCGTTGATGTCGATTTCAATCACGCGGCCTGCACCCATGTTGAATTCATCAATACTGTTGTCGACAATCTCCTTCAGCAGAATGTAAATACCGTCGTCATGAGCCGATCCGTCGCCAGCCTTGCCTATGTACATGCCAAGACGCTTGCGGATATGCTCGTTCCACGAAAGATGCTGAATGGCATCATCCGTGTAGTCGACAGGATTTACATTTGTTGTAAAATCTAACTCGTTGTCTTCCAATACGTTGTCGTCTAAAATTTCTTCCGCCATGTTCTCAAAAACTTTTCGCAAAGATAGTGAAAAATATCTTATTTTTGCACGTTTTTTTTAAACATCTTATGAACAACATAATTACTTCAAATAAGAAAGTTTTTGGCACAATATGCGGCATCTTGGCGGCGGTGTTTTACGGCACGAATCCATTGGGCGCACTAAAGCTTTACGAGCAGGGCATGAACACCAACTCGGTGCTTTTCAGCCGTTTCAGTATGGCATGGATTATTGTTTCTATCATATTGATTATCAGGAAAGAAAACTTGAAGGTGACGAAAAAGGAATTTGGAACTTTAACCGCCCTCGGATTGCTTTTCACGGCTTCATCGATGACGTTGTATTTCAGTTTCCACTACATTGCAGCAGGTGTGGCATCGACATTGTTGTTCACTTATCCAATCATGACAGCTGTGATAATGGGCTTGTTATTTAAGGAGAGAGCTGGCCTGAAGACCATTGTCGCCATTGTTTTGTCGCTGGTCGGAGTTTTGTTGCTGTATTGGAGCGATGCCGGGGGCGCATTGAATACCTTGGGAGTGGTTCTGGTACTCGTTTCAGCGCTCACTTACGCCATCTACATCATCGTGGTGAACCGTTGCCCGCTTGAGATGTCGTCGTTTAAAATCAATTTCTACGTGATACTTTATTGTGCCATCGGAATGGCTGTGTTCGCCTGGCTTACCGGCCAGCCACTGCGACTGCCTCATAACGCCGTCAGCTGGTTCTACGCCACATGGCTGGCTGTCGTTCCAGCCACTTTGTCGCTTGTTCTGATGGTTTACGCTTCGAAATACGTTGGCGCCACGCCTACGGCAATCCTCGGCGCCCTTGAGCCTCTGACGGCGGTTTTAATCGGCATATTCGTGTTTGACGAGCCTTTCGGATTGCGATTGGCTTTCGGTATCGTTCTGATACTTGGGGCGGTGATTATCACAGCGTATTCTCCGAAGAAGAGACTTTAGACCTTAGACCTTAGACTTTAGACCTTAGATGGTATTTAAAGAAGTGATTTGATTGCTGTTAGTAATGATACCACATCGTTGCGGGTGATTAGCAATTCCTTAGCGGAAATCTTATTGGTTTTCTTGAAGACAATCCATTGGTAAACTATTGTGGCGAAATGCGTTAGCGATGCTGAGATGCCGGCGCCTATCATTCCTAATGGCGGAATCAACAGATAGAGCGACGGGATGGTGACGGCCAATCCTACCAACGCACCGTAGAGGTTGTGCTTAGGCATGTTGACACCCGAGAAATAATGGCAAAACACCATATTTGCCGCCATAAATACCACACCGGGAGCCAGGGCAACCATTACCATTCGCATTTCGGCGAAATTGGCAGTAAACAGCCAGGAATAAACGCTCGTCGGGATGATGCAAACAACGGAAATGCATATTGCCGTCAAAACCATTGCCGTTTTGAGCAACTGCATGGTGATTTTAGCTGCCAACTCGTTGTCGGTCAGGTTGCTGATTTTTGAAAACTGCACCATTGCAATGCTTTGACCGATCATCTTCGGTGCCTCGGATACCTGAGTGGCGGCATTGTAAACCCCAACCTTGGCATCGCCCCAGAATCCTTTGATAATCAGGAAGCTGAGACGACGGTTAAGCATCGATACAAGGGTTGAAAGCTGGATAATGGTGCCAAATCGGAACATCTCCCTGATGGTCTCGCGCATCGAGTCGTTGCCTTTTTCCTTCAGATACGGCCAAATCTGTGTCAAACCGCAAATGTAGCCGACTATGTAGCCGGTTAGGAAGGAAAAGACAAAAGCGTTGGCGTTGCGTATGTCGAGCACAAAGATGTAGAACAGCATCGAGCACATCTGTGTGACGAACTGTATGATAAACAGTATGTTGTTGGTGCCGACACGCTCTTTGCCCAGCAGGGTGGTGAGGTTGAAATTGTGCAGGCTGTAGATGAAAACCAGCAAAAGCACCATGGCGTGGTATCCCTTGGGTATAAACTCGGCGCTTTCACCGAAAAACTTGACAAAATGCTGACTGAATCCCGAGGGGATAAACGAGCATAAATAGAACAGTAGCGCGTAAAATGCCACTATCAGTGCGCTCCAGATGTATGAAATTTTGAATAACGTACGATAAGATTTTCTGGGGGTGAAGTAGATCAGACCGCTGCCGGCCAGAAACTCAACGCCAATAAGCAGAATCGACACGTCCAGTATTACGATGCCGCCAACGCCCCATGCCTCATCGCCAAGATAATGAGTGCCAAACCACAACGTTACGAAGTTGCAGATGGCGTTCAGGACGCGGGTGCCGAATGTACCAAAAATTTTCTTTATCATATTATCTTTAGAAGCTAATGGCTAATGGCTATAAATTCTTTGTTTAATTTGTTGCAAAAATCCCTTCCAGGTGAAGGTGAAGCGTTTGGCGTCAAATACCGTTAAATTGCCATCGCTATTGATGGTGTGAATGCCCTTGTTGTAAGTCCAGTTTTTATCGGGTTTTATCTCATTTGTCGTTTCTTCAGTATATTGATATTCAGATAATTGAATGATGTTATTTAAAGTAATGCTTTCACCATAATGACGGGTGCTGTTTTGAGTCGGACGAACCAAATCACCATTGGATATCTGCAGCTTGCCGGCCATTCGTGAATTGCTGCAATCCACCTTCACAGGGTTGTTGAAGTGCGGACGGTAAGAGCCTCGCATGTCATCGGCCACGAACAGCATCAAGTGGGTGTGCGACTGCTTTTGAGGCGTCGTGAACAGATACCATTTGCCGTCGGAGTGATGATATAAGGTTGAATCCACATAATTGCCATCCAACAAATCGCAATCCCATTGCAGAGACATGCGGCCGTGCGTCTCATCAAACCGATATAAAGCCACCTTGCCTGTCTTGTTCGCCTCTGGTATGCAATAGATTTCTCCTTGATATTCAAATACATAAGGGTAGGAGCGATGCTCTTGGAAATCGGTAATCTTGTGATAAACCTCGAAGTTCTCCGATTTTTTGGCTACAGCCAGGTCGGCTTTGCCGTTTTTGTTGGAAAACCATTCAAAAAACAGATATGTGTCGTTGCTTGTTGAAATCACGAACGGATCGGCGAAATAATCCGATTTTTGAGGCTTTAGCCAATGAATATCAGACGGTTGAGTGTAATAGCCCACATTCCAGTCCTCCTGGCGGAAATAATAGTTCCAATGAAACACAAATTTGCGCCAGATGCACAGCCAGAAATACTTCAGCATTTGCAAATTGCGCGGAGGATGCTGTATGCGTGCTTTTGATTGCGAAAGCTCGGGCTCGAGTTTGCCGTTGACAATCAATTCATTACAAACATGCAGAGGCAAAAATTCCGATTCCTCCAACAGTCTGTTAAGATGGAATTTATATGAATGCAGGACTGTGTCAAATTGTAATCTGCCGAGAATCAAACCTTTGTCTAACTCATCAGTGAGCTGTTGTAATATCACGCCGTTTGCCGGAATCTTGTGCATGAATTCCCAGAAACCGGGCGGACCGCCACGCACAACACGTTCATCGTCATGATGATATGACCATACGCCGTAACGTGCCGCGGTTAAAACATCGCCTCTGATGATGTCGAACCCAAATCGCAGTATAAAATCGAGGTCATATGAACGGATTGTGGCGATATCGGCGTCGGGAAAATAGGTGGAAATGCCTTTGATTATTGGCATTACCGTCATTGATGCAGGGGATTTCTCCACTTCGGTCGAAATGACGCCATCCTCACTCGTCATTTCGACCGGAGCGAAGCGTAGTGGAGAAATCTCATTCTTGATATTTATTCTTTTTTTTGCTTTGGGTTTGAAGAAATATCTATGCCAAATCCTAAACAGAATCTGGCGATAAGGATAATGCAAAAGCTTGTCGCCAAACGACTTGTAAGGCTTTGAATCGTCACCGTTTTTGATGATTAATGCCAACTCCATGCCGTTGTCAATCAGCACTTTGACGGTGTCTAACTGCCACTGTTCGACGGCATCGCCGTCAACCATAATTCCAAACCTTATTTTGCTGTCGGTATTCTGCATATATAATAAAGCGCAAAGATAACCAAATTATTTTATCAAATAAAAAATCATCGCAATAATATTTTGCGTATTTTTGCCGTTCAAATCTTATGATGAAGCTCTCAGTAGTCATAGTAAATTACAACGTCGAGCATTTCCTTGAACAATGCCTCTATTCGGTGCGTCGCGCCCTGCAAGGCGTTGAGGGAGAGGTATTTGTGGTCGACAACAATTCAGTCGATGGCTCGCTTAAGATGTTGGAAGCAAAATTCCCCGAGGTAAAAGTCATTGCAAATAAAGATAATGTAGGTTTCGCAAAGGCTAATAATCAAGCCATTAGGATTTCAAAAGGCGAGTATGTGTTGCTTTTGAACCCTGATACGGTGGTTGAGGATGATACTTTCAGCAAATGCATAGCATTCATGGATTCGCATCCCGATGCCGGCGGCTTGGGCGTGAAGATGGTTGACGGAAAAGGGCAGTTTTTGCCGGAATCGAAACGCGGTCTGCCGACTCCGATGACGGCATTCTACAAAATTTTCGGCTTGTCGAAACTGTTCCCACGCTCGAAACGATTTTCGCGTTATCATCTTGGCTATCTGCCTGAAAATGAAATAAATTCTGTCGATATTTTGGCGGGAGCTTTCATGCTGATGCGTCGCGCGACTCTCGACAAATGCGGCTTGCTGGATGAAACATTCTTCATGTACGGCGAGGATATCGACCTTTCATACCGCATCACTCTGGCCGGGTACAAAAACTATTATTTCCCCGAAACGCGCATCATTCACTACAAAGGTGAAAGCACCAAGAAAACGAGCGTCAACTATGTGCTTGTATTCTATAAGGCGATGGAAATCTTCGCCAAGAAACACTTTGCCAAGAAACGCGCGTTCTGGTTTTCGTTTTTTATCAATTTTGCCATATATTTCAGGGCATTTCTGGCACTGCTGTCACAGTTTTTCGGCAAAGTTTATATGTTGCTGATCGATGTGGTGCTTGGCTATGCCGGATTGTCGGCAATCAGTTATTTGTGGGGACATCACATGATTTATGATGGGGTGGGATCTTACCCCGTCACACCGCTGTTTACAATAATCTTGCCGGTGTATATCCTGATATGGTTGTCAACCTCGTATTTCACCGGAGGATATGACAAACCTTATCGTGTGGCTCCTTCGGTTGGAGGCGTGCTGATTGGCAGCGTGTTTATCCTCGTGCTATACGCTTTGTTGCCGATGGGATTGCGTTTTTCGAGGGCTCTGATACTGTTGGGCACCATTTGGATGGCGTTGCAAATGACTTTAAGCAGAACTTTAGGTTATATATTTAAACTAACTGATTTTCAATATGGTAAAAATGCCAAAAAACGCTTTATCGTTATTGGCAACGAGGATGAAACCCAACGTGTTGAGCAGCTGCTTAAAAGTACATCGATCAAGCCTGATTTCATAGGGCTGGTAACCCCGACGGGCGCTCAAAAAGTGCCTGACAATTACCTCGGCAACATCACTCAGGTGCCGGATATAATCGGTATTTATAAAATCACGGAGATTATTTTCTGCTCAAAAGACATCACCCATCAGGAAATCATCGACAAGATGGTGGAATGGCATGCCAACAATCTTGACTACAAAATAGCTCCAGTCGACACTTTGTCGATTATCGGCAGCAACTCGATAAATACCCGTGGTGATCTCTATACGGTTGATATTCGCACGATTAGCACTATTCAGAACAGACGTAAAAAAGGCCTGTTTGACATCGCTGTCGCTTTGTCGGGCATTGTTTTTTGGATATTTATCGCATGGTTTGTGAAAAAACCGGTGAGGTTTTTGTGTAATTGCTTCAGGGTGTTGTTCGGAGGCTATTCCTGGGTTGGCTATTGCCCGACCGAATCTGTTGAGGAGCAAAGACTTCCGAAGATTAAGAAAGGTATTTACAACCCTGCGTCAATTGTGACTGGCAATCTGGATGATGAAGCACGCGGACAACTCAACGTGATGTATGCCCGTGACTATACGGTTCTGAAAGATTTTAATATCTTGTTCAGAATGCTATTGAATCGATAATTTTTGTATTTTTGCAGCCGAAAGTGATTTTTAACTATTAAACATTATGTTGAACAGAAGGTTTTTGAGAATCAAAGTGTTACAAGCTCTCTATGCCTATATCGAATCGGGCGAGGAGAATGTTTCAAAAGGTGTCAAGCATCTGCTTGAGAGTGTCGACAAGCTGTATGAGCTGTTTATCTGGCAGTTGTCATTTCTTGTTGAGACTAAGCGCTTTGCTGAAAACAAGATCACCGAAAACAAACACAAATACATACCAAAATACGAGGATTTGCATCCGAATACAAAGTATGTCGACAATCGTTTGCTCAATGCCTTGGAAAACAACATTGATTTGAGAAAACTTGAGTCGGAATTCAAGATTTCGTGGGGCGCTGAAAGTCAGGATGTTGTGAAAAACTACTACAACATCATGAAAGATTCGCCTGAGTACAAGAAATATATGACCGACAAGGTCGACAATTTCCAGGCCGACAAGAAATTCATTGTCACGATGATATCGCATTACTTTGCCGATTTGGATGTGCTTCAGGATTTCTACGAAGATAAGAGTATTTATTTCTGCGATGATTATCATTTAGTTAGCTCGTTGCTGGTGGATTATCTCGGCAAGGTGAAGAATTTTGATCCGAGTACCAAACTGCCTACGATTTACAAGACAGATACTGCCGAAGCCAACGCCGACGAGAATTTCATTCAGGAATTGTTCCGCGAGACTGTCAGCCACAATGAGGAATTTGGCAAGCTTATCGCTGATAACACCAACAACTGGGAGAAAGAGCGCATCTGCCTGATGGATATGATTATTCTGAAGATGGCTCTGACGGAGTTTGTTTGCTTCCCGTTCATTCCGGTGAAGGTGACAATGAATGAATATATTGAGATTTCGAAGTATTTCAGCACTCCGAAGAGTAAGATTTTTGTCAACGGAATTCTCGATAAACTGGCCAAAAAACTCACCGAAGCCGGGAAGATTGATAAAAAAGGACTGGGCTTGTTGGAGAAATAGCCATTAGCTGTTAGAGATGAAGAGATTATTAGTCATATTGTGCTTTTTGATGGCGTTTGTCGTTGAGATGAATGGACAAACGGCCAAAGGTACTTATGCTTTTCTCGATGCCACCAACTCGGCAAGAGTGGCTGCTCTGGGCAACACGGTGCTTTCGGTTTACGACTCGGACATTCAGCTTGGCATTTTCAATCCTTCGTTGATTAACAGCGACATGCACAATGGCTTAGCATTGTCGTATGTCAACTACTATGCTGATATCAACTATATGACAGCCCAATACGGCCGCGCCTTCGAAAAACTCGGCACATTTGTGGCGACAGTGCAGTTCCATAGCTATGGCGAATTTAAGTATGCCGACGAGCAGGGCCTTGTGGGTGGCACATTCTCGCCATCCGATTACAACATAATGATAGGGTGGGGACGTCAGCTGACACCGCATTGGAGCATAGGCGCCAATGTTAAGTTCGCAGGCATTCAATACGACACATTCAGGGCATTTGCCCTGGCTGCCGATGTGGCTGGGCATTATCGCACCGATAACGGCTGGATGTTTACCGCAGCAGCCCGAAACATAGGCTACGAGCTGTATTCCAACTTTGAGGGCGATAGAGATGACTTGCCGTTCCATCTTTCGGCCGGAGTGTCGAAACGCTTGGAACATGTGCCGTTTTTGTTCAGCGTCACTTACGACAACATCCAGAAATGGGACCTTTCGTACGATGATCCACTCGATTTGGATGGCAATTATGACCCAATTACCGGCACCACCCAATCGAAAAGCGACGCTGCCAAGTTTGCCGACAACCTGATGCGTCATCTTGTGATAGGCGGTGAAATTTACATCGGCAAAAACCTCGTGCTTCGCGCCTCGTACAATTACGGCATGCGTCAGAACCTGCAGACACCGACCAAGAGGGGCTTGTGCGGCTTTGCTTACGGTGTCGGAATCAACATTTGGAAATTCAGCATCAACTATTCCCGCTCTGAAATGCACATCTACGGATCACCAAACTATATTACCATCTCGACTAATTTGGACCGTTTTGCAAAAAAGAGCAAGTAAATGTTTCTCAAGGAGTTAAAACTGACCAATTTCAAAAACTGCGAGTCGGCCGACATGCGGTTTTCGGAGAAGATTAATTGTTTTGTCGGGCTCAACGGAGCCGGCAAGACCAACATCCTTGATGCCATTTACTATCTGGCTTTCTGCAAAAGTTATTTTACCACCACCGATAAGCAAAACATTCGCCATGGCGAGGATTTCTTTGCTATACACGGCGATTTTGTTACCGACAACGGCGAAACCGAAACCATTTCCTGCGTTCAGAAAGACGCGGCTAAAAAGTCGTTTAAATGCAACAAAAAGGAGTACGACAGGCTTGCCGACCACATAGGGAAGATTCCGCTGGTGATGATTTCGCCTTACGATCGCGACCTCATAAACGGCGGTAGCGAGCTCAGACGCAAGTTTATAGACGGCGTGATATCGCAGTTCGACTCGGTGTATCTTGGCGATTTGCTGCAGTACAACAAGGTGCTTGCCCAGCGCAACCAGCAGCTGCGGCAGTTTTGGGATA
The DNA here is from genome assembly GCA_017616735.1 of Bacteroidales bacterium. Taxonomy (GTDB): domain Bacteria; phylum Bacteroidota; class Bacteroidia; order Bacteroidales; family F082; genus Limimorpha. The sequence continues at coordinate 19,517 of JAFZXP010000005.1, read as the reverse complement.
ACCGCACCTTCGACGCCGGGCTTTTGTCGCTTTGGGACGAGCAGTTGGTGCGTTACGGCGAGCCGATATTCGAGAAGAGAAAGGCCTTTCTGAACGATTTCATGCCAATATTCCAGAAGTACTACGATATTGTGTCGGAGACAGCTGAAAAGGTTGATATTCAATATGAAAGCTTGATGAATGAAAGGCCTTTGTCCGAGCTTTTGATAGCCAGTCGGGATAAAGACAAGTATTCGTCGTACACAAATGTTGGAATTCATAAAGACGACCTGGTGTTTATTATTGATAATCATCCTGTTAAGAAATTCGGTTCGCAGGGTCAGCAAAAGTCGTTTGTGGTGGCGGTCAAGTTGGCGCAGTTTGAATTCAACTATCGCAAGGTGGGATTCAAACCTATATTGCTCCTGGACGATATCTTCGACAAACTGGACGACAACCGTGTGGCACAACTGGTGAAGCTGGTTGGCAACGATTCGTTCGGACAGGTGTTTATCACTGATACTCAAAGGATGAGGATTCAGTATTTGTTGGACAACATTGAGGGTAACCATAAGATTTTCGAGGTTGCCCAAGGAAAGGTGGCCGGCGATGAGTGACCCTAATCTGACCACTTTGGGCGAGATGATAAAGGCATTTTATCATGACAATAACCGTGACGGAGCCTTGGATGAACAGCGAATCCTTGACTCGTGGCAAGATGTGGCAGGTGAGTTCGTGGCCGCACACACTCTGAAAACCAACATCAAAAACGGCGTGTTGTATGTGAAAGTCGACGCCGATTCGCTAAAGCATGAGCTTATGTATGCAAAATCGATGCTTGTCAAGAAGCTTAATTCCAAAGTTGAGCACGAAATATTAAAAGATATTTTGATATTATAAAATATTTTTGTAATTTTGCAGCGATTTTTGGGCATAATACAAGCCTTGTAAATTTGTAAATAATTAAGTATCAATAATTTAGATCGAAGAATATGATTAACTCACAGGACATTAAGATCGGAAGCTGCATCAGAATGGATGGTAAACTCTATTTCTGCGTTGATTTCCAGCATGTTAAGCCAGGTAAAGGCAACACTATCATGCGTATTAAACTGAAAAGTGTAGTTGACGGCCGCACATTGGAACGTCGTTTCGACATCGGTGAAAAACTCGAAGACGTGCGCGTTGAACATCGTCAGTACCAGTATCTTTACAAAGAAGGTGACGATTACATTTTCATGAACCAGGAAGACTACGAGCAGATTCCTCTTATGAAAGACCTTATCACAGGTGTTGATTTCCTGAAGGAAGCCGATATTTGCGACGTTGTGTTCGACACATCAACCGACACCGTTCTCTTTGCTGAACTTCCAGTGAAGACCGTGCTTGAGGTTACTTATACAGAACCTGGTGAAAAGGGTAACACAGCCACCAACGCCATGAAAGAAGCTACAGTCGAGACTGGCGCCATGGTGAGAGTGCCGTTGTTCATCAACACAGGCGATAAAATCAGAGTTGACACCCGTACAGGTGAGTACACAGAAAGAGTAAGAGAATAAATATGAGAATTGAACCAACAACGACCGCCAAGTGTTTAGCCGATTTTATTGGTGCTACCAAAATCATCGGCGATGCCAACCGCGTCATCACGGGGCTCAATGAGCTTCACGAGGTTGAGGCCGGTGACATAACATTTGTCGATCACCCGAAATATTATCAGAGAGTGCTTGGTTCGGCGGCTACCACCATCATCATCAACACTGCTGATGTGGAGTGCCCTGAAGGAAAGACTCTCATAGTTCACAACTGCCCGTTCGACGCATTCAACAAGATTATCTTGTCGTACCGTCGTTTCGAGCCAGCCAAAGAAATGGTGAGCAAAAAGGCTGAGATAGGTGAAGGCACCATCATTGAGCCGGGCGCATTTGTGGCTGATCATGTGAAGATTGGTAAAAACTGCATCATTCACGCCAACGTGACCATCAACAACTGGACAGTTATTGGAGATAATGTTATCATCAACAGCGGTTCGGTGCTTGGCGCTGACGCCTGCTATTTCCAGCATCGTGGTCCAGACCGTCAGGTGAAGTTCGAGTCATGCGGTCGCGTGGTGATTGAGGACGATGTTGAAATTGGAGCTTTGTGTGCCATCGATATCGGAGTCACCAGCGATACCGTGATAGGCCGTGGCACCAAGATGGATAACCACGTTCAGGTTGGTCACGACGCCAAAGTTGGCAAGAATTGCTTCTTGGGTGCACACACAGCCGTTGGCGGTGTGACAAGAGTGAAAGACAATGTGACCATCTGGTCGATGTCGGCTGTAAATAAGGATCTTTTAATCGCTGAAGGCACAACAGTGCTAGCATACACAGCGGTTGACAAGAATACCGAGCCTGGAGTAACCTACTTCGGACAGCCTGCCGACGAGGCAAGAAAGAAAATGAAAGAGATGGCTTGCGTGAGAATGCTGCCTGATCTGATAAGCAAATTGAAAAAGTAAAAGAAAAGCCGCTCGATTGAGCGGCTTTTTTATTAGTATTTCATCATTTCGACCAAGTCGACCATGCGGTTTGAATAACCCCATTCATTATCGTACCATGACAAAACCTTGACCATCTTGCCCATCACCATGGTGCTGTCGGCATCGAAGATTGATGAGTGAGAGTTGTGGATAATGTCGCAGCTCACGATTGGGTCTTCGGTGTATTCGAGAACGCCTTTCATAGGGCCTTCAGCGGCTTCACGCATTGCAGCGTTGATCTGTTCTTTGGTGGCTTCTGTCTTAAGTGTGCAGACGAGGTCGACCAATGAGCCTGTAGGGGTAGGGACGCGCACTGCGATACCGTCGAGCTTGCCGTTGAGTTCAGGAATTACGATACCCACTGCTTTGGCAGCGCCTGTTGTTGTCGGGATTTGCGACATGGCGGCTGAACGTGCGCGGCGAAGGTCGCTGTGCGGACCGTCCAAAATCACCTGGTCGTTGGTGTAGCTGTGGATGGTTGTTATGTAACCCTGTTCAATACCGAAGCGGTCGTTCAAAACCTTTGCCACTGGTGCGAGGCAGTTGGTGGTGCAGCTGGCGTTGCTGACGCATTCGATCTCGTCGGTTAGCTCGTTGTTGTTGACACCGACCACGATTGTGGCATCGATTTTATCTTTTGAAGGTGCTGAAAGGATGACTTTCTTGGCGCCGTTTTTGAGGTGGTCGCCGTAGCCGCCCTTGGCGCTTTCCTTCGAACGGAAGATACCTGTCGACTCGACAACTACGTCTGGAGTCTTGGCCCATTTGATGTTGATAGGAGCACGTTCGGCTGTTACAGGAACACGTACGCCGTTAACGATCAAAGCTGTCTCGTCGTAATCGACTGTGCCAGGGAATTTGCCTTGTGTTGAGTCGTATTTCAGAAGATGTGCCAAAACCTTGGTGCTTGTCAAATCGTTGATGCCCACCACTTCAATGCTAGGGCGCTCGCAGCAGATGCGGAAAACGTTACGGCCGATGCGACCGAAACCGTTGATACCTACTTTAATTTTTTCCATATTAGTAATTTTTAAAACTTTAAATCCAAACTAATTTAGTTAGAGCCATAAAAGCTACAAACCACAAAGATACAAAAATTAATTTAAAAGAATTATGTTTTTGAAAAGTTTTTTTACAATAATTCTTATCTTTGCAAGATAAATGTATTTGCAAAAAATAATTGGATATATGGAGAAGCATTTTGATTCAAACGCCGATGCATTCATGGAGGAGGCAATACGTCTAGCCGACGAGAGTGTTAAGAATGGCGGAGGTCCGTTTGGCGCTGTCATTGTGAAAGACGGTAAGATTATTGCTGGAAGTTCGAACAGCGTGACTTTGAACAACGACCCGACGGCACATGCCGAGGTGAACGCTATCCGTAAGGCATGTAAGGAACTGAACACCTTCGACCTTTCGGGATGCGAGATATATTCGTCGTGCGAGCCTTGTCCGATGTGCCTGGGAGCCATCTATTGGGCGCATATCGGCAAGATTTATTATGGCAACACACGCAAAGACGCCGCCGACATCGGCTTTGTCGATAATTTCATTTACGAAGAGCTTGACAAACCTTTGGAAAAACGCACTTTGCCAATAGTGAGGATGGCGGGCGACAAGGCTTTCCGCACTTTCAGGATGTGGAAAGAGAAAGAAGATAAAACAGAGTATTAATAGATGCATTTGATTATGAAAAAGTTTTTGAGTCTGATTGTTGCGTTTGGCTTTGGCGTGTCATTGCTGGCGCAAAGCAATGTATATTTCACAAGTGAGATCAGTGCTGATGCGCTGGTGAGGGTGTACCAGGCTTTAGGCGTGCCGGCCAGCGGCAGCGTGGCTGTGAAGATATCTACCGGTGAATCGGCTAAAAGTAATTATCTGAGGCCGGAGTTGATTTATAAATTGGTGAATGAGACAGGCGGCACTATTGTTGAGTGCAACACAGCCTACGGTGGAGTGCGCGACGCTACTCCGGGTCATCTGATGGTGATTGAGCAGCGCGGATTCAACCAGATTGCCAAGGTCGATATCATGGATTCTGAGGGAGATATGGTAATTCCGGTAAGCGACACCACATGGATTAAATACGATATTGTCGGCTCGCATCTGGCGAATTATGATTTTATGATCAATTTGGCGCATTTCAAAGGCCATGCTAGGGGCGGTTATGGCGGAGTCCTTAAAAACCAGAGCATAGGCGTGGCGTCGCGTAGCGGCAAATGTAACATTCACACCGCTGGCGAGAGCACAATTACAATTAACGGTAGCAATACTCAAGACTCGTTTTTGGAATCGATGGCCGCAGCGGCACAGGCTGTCCACAATTACTTCAAACAGGATGGCAAAAACATTGTATACATCGATGTGATGAACAACCTTTCGGTGGATTGTGATTGCAATCCTCTGCCTGCGGCACCTGAAATTGCCGATATCGGCATACTCGCCTCGACCGACCCTGTGGCTTTGGATAAGGCCTGCCTCGATTTGATTTTCGAGTATGATCCCACACCGGGCAACAATCCTCAGCCGCTTATCGACCGCATCACCGAATTGCACGGCACCCATATTATCGATTATGCTGATAGTATTGGCCTTGGCACAAAACAATACAACCTAATTGACATAGATTGGACTGGCATTGACGAGATTGACCCGCAGAATCCCGACCCCGAATCGTTGAGATACAATGTGTTTACGATTGACGGCAAGAAGATTTTGCACAACGCCAAAAGTCTGGAGTCGCTGCCAACGGGTGTATATATTATTAATGGTAAGAAACAGGCTATTATAAAATAGCTTATTTGCATATTATCGTGAACTCATGTACGATGGTGTAGTCGTATTTTTCATCGTATATGGTAGCGTAAGTGTCTTTCTCACTTTTATATGATTTCTTTTCACCGCGACGAATTGTATCGACATGCTTTTCGTTGTTGTCGAAGTACAATTTGTCTATCTCGTATTTAACGCTGTCGTCGGTTATTTCCAAAATTTTTATCAGCGTTTCGTCAGGGTTGAAACGGTAGCCCTGTCGGAGTAAAATGGCATCGCTGTTTTTAATGTCGCCAACTTTGGTCATTACCAGAAACGATGAACCCTGGCTGTAATCGAAACCTTTGTCATAGGTGCTGATGATACAGATCGGGGTCTTTGATTTAGGCTCGCAGTGGAAACTGTCGTAATTCAGATCGTCGTAATCCCAATCGCCTTCTATCACCAAGCCGTTGGCATAAGTGTATATGCCATGACCATCACGTCGGTTGCCGGCAAACTCTCCTTCGTAGACATCGCCGTTGTGGTAATGGCAGGTGCCGTGGCCGCAAAGCCCGCCGTTTTTGAATTCACCTTCGAAACGGTCGTCTGGACCGCTGAATTCGCCGTCATAGCTGCTCCTGAGAAGTACGCCTTGACCGTTTGGCTTGCCATCACGGAACTCGCCGGTAAATTTTTCGGTGATGGAACTCAGATGTATGCCGGTTTGATCGACCTTTGTCGACATGCCTTGGCCGTGCTCTTTGTCGTTGAGCCATTGACCGACATATTCATACGAATGACGCGCCGCGCCGGCTTTGTTGCACTGCGAGTACTTGCCTTGGCCACAGCGCTTGCCGTTGTTCCACTCGCCATAGTAATCGCCCCAGTAACCGTTGAGCTTGTAATCCATATGTCCGTTGCCGTGCGGCAATCCCTCGGCGTTGACGCTGCCGGTGTATTTGCCTTCTTCGAACTCTTTTGTCACAGCGTCGTCGGGTATCATTTCTTTCAGATGCTCGCCGTAAAGACGGGCGCATTCTTGGTCGCCATGCTCCATGCCGCATTGCCAGTAGTTGAGAGCTCCGTTGATGTCTGGCTCGCCGTCGGGTGAGTCGTAGCCTGCGTAAACTAGTTCACCCAAATGAGAAAGGGCCTCGATCTCGCCGTAGTTGAATGCGGCTGTAAGGTCGATAACCGCTAGATATGGAGCGTCTTCCTTGTTGATCAGACCTCTCAGATAATAAGCGGTGCCCATATATCGTGAAAATTCTTCAGGCTCGCCGGCTTGGTCAAACCATTCGATGGCCTTGTCGAGCCACTCTCTGGATTTCTTGTCATCTTCCTTTTCCTCGTAGTAATACACTGCCACGGCAACTGCCGATACTATGTCCTTGTGGTTGGCGGCAAGTTTGAACAACTTGACGGCTTGTTCTTTGTCGGTGTCGTACAACTGAAATGCTTGTTCACGGTATTCTGTCGGATTCATAACGAGTGACGGTATAATTATTCTACAATGATTTTTTCTGTTATGTCGTTGGTTTTTACAAAGTAAACGCCTCTGTCAATACCATGTAAATTCAAATTCGCCATACCGGCGTCAAAATGCTTTTGAATAATGGTATTCCCTTTGATGTCAACGATTTCAATATCAGAGGGGGAGTTGAGCTCGATTTTTATCTGGCCGTTTGTGGGGTTGGGATAAATGTTCAAACTTCCGGTGGTTGGATTGTCGACTTTATCGTACGAAAGCTTCCCAGTGAAGAAATTGTGGATATAATCAATGTAGTCGATGTCATGCTGATTGGCATTGTGATACCACGAATGGTCGCCGCCAATCACCTTCAGATGGCGAAGCTCTTTTGTGCCCGGATACACGTATTCCACAAATCGCAGACCGTCGTTTTGTGTGTCGGGCAAGGTGTCGACAACGGGCTCGTTGGTGCAGCCGTTGGCCTTAATCCAATAATTTAGAATGCTTTCAACGCTGAGGCCGAGCTGGTAGCCGAAATATTCCGATCCTCCGTCGTAGCCCACAACTGGGTCGCTGGTGCCGTGGATGTCGAGAATCCTGACCGGAGCCACTGCGTTGTGGCCGGCCATGTAAGTGGTGATGAGTCCGCTAACAGGTGCTGCCGCGTTGATGCGGTCGCCATGCTCGATGGCCATGCGGTGCGACATGAAGCCGCCCATCGAAAAGCCTGTAAAGAACACACTGTCTTGATTTACAGGATATTGTACTGCCAGCGAGTCGAGTAGTGCCATCAGGAAGCCAGAGTCGTTGGTGGTGCTGGCGGTTAGGCCGGCATTCCACATGGAGCCGTAGCCTTCGTTCAGTGCCTGCGGAACGACAATCATCCAATTGAAATTGTCGGCAATCTGTTGGAAATGAAACTCATTGTCGAGGCGAGTGATGTTGTCGCCCAAGCCGTGGAGGAAAAACAAAACCGGCAACGATTCGTAATTCTCGGGAGTTTTTACCAAGTATTGTCGCTGAACATTCTGCCATTCGAAATACTGAATCTGTGCGAGGCAGCTTGAGCTGAAGAGTATTGTTAAAATTGTGATTAGTAGTAAGTTGCGAATCTTCATAGCGAAAAACTTTTTAATTATTTTTGCAAAAATACGAATTTTTATTAACTTTGCGAAAAATTGAATTAAATGAACAACATCTTTGAATTTGACGCCGTCATAGTACAAAACGAAGACATGGATGCGGCTTATGTTGAAGTGCCTTTTGATATTAAGGAAATCTTTGGAAAAGGGCGTCTATTTGTTCATGCTACGTTTGATAATGAGCCTTACGACGGACAGATAGTTAAGATGGGAACACTTTGTTATATAATAGGGATTCGAAAGGATATCAGAAAAAAGATAGGGAAGACGTTTGGCGACAAGGTTCATGTGACGTTTGAGGAGAGATAAATGAAAGGCAAAAACAATATAAATATAATGTATTATCATTCTCTTTGCGGAGAAATGATTCTTGGTTCTTTTGATGGCAGGCTATGCCTTTGCGATTGGGCGGATGGCCGTCGGCGAATTGCAGTTGACCAGCGTTTGCAAAAAATGTTGAATGCTAACTATGTTGAGGGCTCTTCAGAGGTGATTGATATTGCTCAAAAGCAGCTAAATGAGTATTTTTTGCATCAACGTCGTGAATTTGATATTCCTTTATTATTTGTCGGCACTGATTTCCAGAAAATTGTTTGGAATGAATTGCTGAAAATACCATATGGAGCAACCGTTTCTTACGGAGAACTGGCTAGGCGAATCGGTATGCCAAATGCCATTCGTGCTGTTGCTAACACCAATGCTGTCAATGCAATAACAATAATAGCTCCATGTCATCGTGTCATCGGAAGCGACGGTTCTCTGACGGGATATGGAGGTGGATTGAAGAGAAAAAGATTTCTTTTGGATTTGGAAAAGAATTATTAAATTTGCAAAAAATATTTGATCATGGAATCAAGAATTTCACAAGCGGTTGAAAAGAAAAACTGCGGATATAACTGCGCGCAGGCGGTGATTTGTACGTATTGCGATGTAGCTGGAATTGATGAAGAGACGGCAAGGAACCTCGGTGCGCCGTTCGGAATCGGAATGGGCAACATGGAAGGTACTTGCGGAGCAATCACCGGAGCCGGAATGGTGCTAGGACTGGCATCTGACGACAGGATTAATGCCATCCGGGGCATGAAGCAGATTATGAACAAGTTTCAACTTCGCAATGGTGCTACTCAGTGCAAGATGCTGAAAGGCGTCGGCACTGGCGTTGTTTTGCGCGAATGCTCCGATTGCGTGGCTGATGCAGCTGAATTTCTTGAAGAACAACTAATGTAAATCAGTTAATAATAAATATTACAGCCATGAAAGGAATAACTAAGCTATCAGTTTTGCTGGCAGTATTAACACTTGTCAGTTGTGGCGCAAGCAAATCGGTGACCAGAAAAAAGATGAATTTAAAAGGAAAGGTTGAATCGGTTAAGGTGTCGGAGTTTGCCGATGTCGGTAGCGCTGATATGGGCGTTGAAATGTTTAACGATGCGGTGAACGCCGTCAATAAATCGATGCTGATGTTTAATGATAGCGGCATCAATTGGGATTATTTGAATGCATATTTCAGAGCGCCGGGTGAAATGGTGTTCGACAAAAACGGATATGTGATTGCCGAGACCTTGCAGGAAAAAGATGATGTCATCGAAACGGTGAGGACGTTTGACAAAGATGGCAATATGATTTCGGAGATTGCTACAAATAAAAACAAATATACCTTTGAAATAGCCAATAAATGGGAAAAAGGGCTGCTTGTGGAGTCGGAATCGCTTGATTATTATGCCAAACAAGACAAACATACGGTTGCAGCATACAAATATGAGTATGACGGGCGGAACCTTGTCAAAACAACCAAGACGTCTGATGGAAAAGAATTTGTTACTGAATATGTTTATGACAAGGATGGCGTTGTTGTGTGTGAAATGTATTACGAAAACACTGATTTGACAAGCGTGAAGGTGAATACTGTTGATGGCGGAAAGACAGTGAAAACCAATTATGTGAAGCTTGACGGATCGGACAAATATACCAAGGAATATAAGTATTTGAATGACAAGGTGGTTGAATACGGTTATTCGGACAAAAGAATTGAGCATGAGAAGCATGGTACAAAAACACTTTCTTCTGACAAGCGGTATCAATATGAATTTGACGGTGACAATCTTATCGGAGTGTCGAGCAAGGTAACTGAATCAAGCAGTATCATATATGACAAAGATTATTCCGATAAGCTGAGAGCGGATTTTGATTATGAAAAATTCAAGCACATGTTCAATGATGAAATGGCCAAACAGAATAAAAAGTCTGAAGACAAGTTGGAAATGGCGGAGGATGAAGCACCTAAAAAGATTTTTGCAAAGAAAGACAAGGTTAAGGTTGATTTTGACCAAAAGCAGAAATCTGACGTTGAATATGAAAAATTCAAGGAAGTATTTGAGAGGGAAATGAAGGAATTCTTGGATGATAACGATAAACAATCCGGCAAAAAACTGGCAAAGAAATACAAGCCAGGTAATGTCCCGTCGGTCACCAAAGCCAAATATTCGTATAATGAGTACAATGACATAGCGACAATGACTTTTTGTGACGAATGGGATGAGATCGAATATGTGTACAATATATCATACGAATACGACGAAAATGGCAACTGGACAACAATGACCATCAGATGGGAGGATAAGCCGTTGTTTGTCAAAGAAAGGGTGATAACTTATTTTTAATCACACCCACAATTTTTAAATTATGAGCGAAACTTTCAAATCGCAGGCGCTGGAAGCCAATCTGGCGCAGACCCGATACAAAGATATTTTTATTCCTGAAGAGCATAAGGCGTTTATCGCGTTGAGCGCCGATTATTTCGGCATCAACAAAAGGGCTTCGGAATGTATTACCGAATATCATCATCCGCTGTCGAACCACACTTTCGTGACAGAGGAACTGCGTAAGATGCTGCTCGACGACTTCTGGTTCTACACTCGCGACGATGTGCCGGCCGACGCATTGAGCATACCGCTCGAGATGATGCGCAGCCTCCTCAAACCCGAGGTGGCGCTGAAGCTGAGGCTTAACATCGTCATTACGCTGATGGAATTTATTGATACAGAAGCCAAAAGCCAGAAGCCTGGCGACAAGATGATAGAGCTGGCGTTCAATATTTTGGAGGATAAATTTGAAACCAATAAGGATTGCTTTATCCTAGCCACCAAACATGCTCAGAGGTCGCTTGGCAATGTGGCAAAAAACGATAAGTTCAACGCTGAGGCTTGCCATCTGCTGCATGTGATGCTGGCCGAAACCTACCGCTATTGGCAACAGACTTCGCAGGTGGAGCAGTGGATTGCCGCCAACCGTCACCTGATTTCCGACAAGGAGTGTAAGAGTGTCGTTGATGAAATAGGCGAGCCATATTTTAAGTCGTTGAACGACAAGCTGAATGCCGCCCAGTCGTGGGATGCTTTGTCGGAAATGCCGTATTTTGAGCAAATGGCAAAGCGTTTCTCGGAATCTGAACAGATATTCAGCCATTTCATCACAAAATTCCATTATGTGTTTTTCCTGTTGCATCTGCCCGGCATGGAAAGCCAGCGAGAACGTTTGATTTGGAACATGGACCGCATGATGCGCGATGCTGTCGACGAGATGGGCTGGGACGAGCTGATGCCTTTTATCGATACTATTTTTGATATATCGAAAGAGTTGCGTAGGGATTATACTTCGGCTGTGCTCGATTTTCAGCTGACTTTGGGCAAGAAGATAATCGATGTGGACCAGACCGACATGAAAGAGATAGTTAATCATTTCGAGAAACGTCTCATAGAGTTCGGTTTTGTGACACCGGGCAATGTCTTTGTTAATGAAGACTGGCAACTGTCTGTTAATAAAGACCATATAAAGAATATCCGAGTATGGCTTGAGCTGATTGAATACTCGAAAACACCGTTGGAGAAACTGCTTTCGTCGTTGATTGTCAACCTGAAACTTGGAGGCATTTTCTTGAGCGATACCGACCTGTTCCAGCGTGAAATCACCAAGATTTTGAACTCCAACATTACACCTTATTATAAGAAGGTGAAGCAGCTGTCGCGTATTTTTCCAGTGTATTTCAATGAGATAGGGGCGGAGGGCGAGATTCGCAACGTCACCACCAACATGGACGAAATAGGACTGCGACAGGACAAGTTGGTGCATTTTCTGCGCAAACAGGTGCACACCGAAAGCAACAACACTCTGATTGCGCTTACCTTCGATGTGTTCAAGTTCTGGAGCGATGGCAATATTGATGATTTGAAACCTATCTTGCCGAAGAACGTGTTCGAGGCCATCGACATGCAAAGCGAGTATTTCATTCATATCCATAACCTCGTGCAGACGATGTGCGAAATCTCGAGCCTCAATCCCGAAGATGTGCTTATGCTGTCGCGCGACGACTACGAGAGTCTTATCAAGAAGGCCGACGACCGCATTAAACTTGATGAGAAAATTTATGAACGCGAGCATCTGCGTCTGATGGATATCCGCGATTTGTATGCTTATCTGCGTGAGAAGTACAGCTTTGAGTCGGTAAATATTTTCGCATATCTGCGTAACTATCCGTTTATTTCGGACAATGAGATTGATGAGTTTGAAAAAGCTTATAAATCAAAGGATTTGGATAAGTCAATAACATTGATTTACGCCTTTATGGAGAAGCTAAAAGAGATTATTTTCAATCCTGAGCAGAGCGAAGGCTGGGAAAATATCTATCACAAACGCCATATCGCCATCGGAATTCCGTCGATGTACGGCACATACCGTGAGAATAAATTCGAGGCTATGGGCTTGACTTTCAGGCTTGAACGTGTAGCCACACAGCTGATGGAGAAGGTGGTCCAGAGCATCAACCTTGAATATATCTCCGAGAGGACGCTTAACCAGATATATAGGATTTTGAGCTATTTCCGCGATGGTTTGGCTCTTGACGGCATCACCAACCAGAGTTTCAACTCGAAACTCGACATGCTGCGCTACAGCTTGACCTCACGAAGCTTCTCGTTCGGCCAGTATATCAACATCTTCCAGTTTATTGCCGAAGACGTCAGACGTATCATCATTAAATTCTTCATAAAATCGTATGAATACCCGCTTAAGATTGTCATTCCGCAGCTTTTCGATGCAGATGGCAAACTCGGCGAGCGCGAGATAGCGGCTTTGATTAGCAAAAAGTCGGAGGAGTTTCACCGTGATTTGTTGTCGGATGCGTTTTTGATGCAGCCGCTCGACAATTTCATTGGCAGAATACTCACTTCCTTGAGGACCATGGAAGCCACTCTCGACCAGAAGCTCATCAGCGATATCATGACGTACAACTCGGAGATGCTGATAAGCCCGTTTTGGACTCCTACGCCTAAGATGGATAATCAGGTGTTTATCGGCAACAAGGCTAACAACCTAAAAACCTTGTATCTGAAAGGGTTGCCGGTGCCTCCGGGATTTGTCATCACCACCGAGGCTTTCCGTCGTAACGAGACCATCAACACCATCCCTGAACTGCAGACCGAGATCCATGCGATGATTAAGAAATTCATGGTCGAGCTGGAGCAGATTGCGGGCCGCAAGTTCAATGATCCCGAGGCTCCGCTGCTGGTTTCGGTGCGTTCGGGTACGGCCATATCGATGCCTGGTGCGATGGACACCTTCCTCAACGTAGGTTTGAATGACGAACTCGTCGAGAAGATTGCTGAAAAGCCAGAGAAAGCCTGGGCTGTATGGGATTCGTACCGCCGTTTCCTACAGAGCTGGGGCATGGCCAAAGGCATAGCTCGTGACGTTTTTGACGAGGAAATCAATATGTTCAAAACCAAATACAACGTCAAGCAGAAAGTCGGCTTTGCCGTTGCTCAGATGCGTGAGATGGCATATTCTTATAAAAAAATCCTTGAAAATCATGGCGTTGTGCTTGAACAAGACCCGTTCAAACAGATTGTCGATTGCGTGAACATGGTGTTCGATTCGTGGAATTCTGAGCGTGCGCTGGCATATCGACGTCACCTGGGCATCTCCGAAAACTGGGGAACTGCGGTCATTGTGCAACAGATGATTTTCGGAAACATCAGTGAGGTGTCGGGCACAGGTGTGGTGTTCACTCAGAACCCGCATCGTGAGCGTCCGGGCGTGCATCTGTACGGCGACTTCACCATGCGAAGCCAGGGCGAAGACATAGTGGGCGGATTGGTTAAGCCGTTGCCGATAGGCGAGACTCAGCGTAAAGCGGCCAACCTCGAGGGCCCTTCAATGCAGACTGCGCTTCCTGAGATTTACAAGAAGATTTATTCCATAGCCAAGACTTTGACCGAAGATCTGGGCTATGCCCCGCAAGAGATGGAGTTTACGTTCGAATCGGATAAGCCGGAAGATTTCCGCATCCTTCAGATTCGCGACCAAGACCTGAAACTTGAAGATACCATAAATGCTTTCGTGCAGTCGCCGGCAGAGATGAACCAAATTGGCCGAGGTATGGGCATAGGTGGCGGCGCCATGAATGGTCTTGTGGCATTTAATGAACAGGATATCAAGATGTTACGGGCAAAATATCCTGATGATAACGTTTTGCTTGTGCGTCCCGATACTGTGCCTGATGACATCGGCTTGATATTCGATACCGACGGTTTGCTGACGGCTCGTGGCGGCGCTACATCGCATGCGGCTGTCACAGCTGTGCGCCTTGGAAAGGTCTGCGTGGTGAGTTGTGTCGAGCTGATGGTCAACGACGAAAAGCACTGCGCCGAACTGAATGGCCATATGCTTAAAGCGGGTGATAAGATTGCCATCGACGGTAACCTTGGCTTGGTTTACTTGGGGCATTATGCCACGGAGAAGATGACAATGGGGAAGGGGTACAATTATTAGTTAGGAGTTGTCAGTTAGCAGTTAGGAGTTGTTTAACTTCTAACTGCTAACTTTTAACTGTCAACTGTCAACTATTTGAAGTATCTATTATAAAGTCCTTCAAATCCTTTTCCGTGACGGGCCTCGTCTTTTGCCATCTCGTGCACTGTGTCGTGGATAGCGTCGAGGTTGCGTTCCTTGGCCACACGGGCTATGCGCATCTTGTCTTCGCAGGCGCCGGCTTCGGCTATCATGCGCTTGTAAAGGTTGGTCTTGGTGTCCCAAACCACATCACCCAACAGCTCGGCGAATTTGGCGCAGTGTTCGGCCTCTTCGAAAGCATAACGTTTGAAAGCCTCTGCAATCTCGGGATAACCCTCGCGGTCGGCCTGGCGGCTCATAGCCAGATACATGCCAACCTCGGTGGCTTCACCCATATAATGTGCGTTCAAATCTTTGATCATGTCATCGCCGGTGCCTTTGGCAATGCCGACAACGTGCTCTGTGACGAAATTCAGTTTAGCTTCCTCGTCGAGAACTTTCCATTCAACAACCTGTTTGCACTGTGGGCATCTTTCAGGAGCTGTTTCTCCTTCGTGAACATATCCGCAAATCGGACATACAAATTTTTTCTTCATGGTGTTTTATTTTTAGTTTAGAATATTATTAGTCTTTAGTCTTTAGTTGTTAGTCTTTAGTTATTAGATTTTACTAACGACTAAGGACTAACGACTAAAAACTCCTACCTCATTGCATGTTTATAACCTTTCACCTTGTTCCAGTCGCCTCTTGTGAAATCAGGCATCTTCACCGGCATACCGTGGTTTTCGATTGAGGCTGCCGACAGCTCGCCAATGCACGACCACTCGGCTGCGTCGTAAACATCTTCGTCGAGCGGCAAGCCGTTCTGCAGACAGTAAATCAGGCGGTAATCCATAATGAAGTCCATGCCGCCATGGCCGCCCACATTCTTTGCAAGCTCTTCGATATCTTTGGCGATAGGATGGAGGTATTCTTTCATGATCTTGTCGCGGACATCTTTCGGCACAAAGCCGTGAACGTTGAGATGCTGACCTTCTTCGAGGAATCCTTCCGGTAAATTCTTATCCATAAGCGTGAATCCTTCAATAGGATATTTGTTGGCGAAGCCTTCAGTGCCAGTGAGCTGATACAGGCGGTTGTATGGTCTGTAGGTGTATACATTATGCTCAATCAAGATGGTCTTGCCGTTGTGAGTCTCAATCATGGTGGTGGTCATATCACCGTTGGCAAACTCGTCGGTGCCCATCATTTCTTTGGCGATTTTCTTGCCGTTGTACGAAGGAGTGCTCATCGAGACGAGATAATCCATCTTGTCGCCGCGGTGTATGTCCAACACTTGGCAGATTGGTCCGAGTCCGTGGGTGGCATAGACATCGCCAGAGTGTTTCTGGTTGAAATCCAAACGCCAGTTGCCTTGATACTCGTGCCAATAAGGCTCGAGGTTGTGGATGTAGGCGCCTTCGCCGTGAATCACTTCGCCGAACATCCCCAATTTTGCCATGTTGAGTGCTGTCATCTCGAAGAAGTCGTAGGTGCAGTTTTCGAGCATCATGCAATGCTTGCGGGTTTGTTCAGACACGTCGACCAGCTTCCAGCAATCCTCAACCGATGTGGCGGCCGGTACCTCGACAGCCACATGTTTGCCGTGCTGCATGGCATACACTGCCATCGGGACATGTGTCTGCCAGTTGGTGCAGATGTAAACCAAATCAATGTCGTCGCGCTCGCAAAGCTGCTGGTAGGCAGTCTCGCCAACATATTCGGCTGCACGAGGCAGGCCCTTGGCTTCGAGTATCTCGCACTGAACTTTTTCAACGTTTTCCGGGAGCAAGTCGCACAAGGCAACAATCTCAACGCCGTCAATGAAAGTCATGCGGTAGACAGCATCCGGGCCACGCATGCCAAGGCCGATGAAACCTATGCGCACCACTGGCATTGGCTCGGCTGCAAACTGTAGCATACTCGTCTGACCGGCAACACGTTGCGGCTCGTCAAAGACGATGACATTGTCTTTTATTTTATAATTTTTACCATTGCCGTTGTCACATTTGCAACCGCTAAGAGCGATGACCAAAACCAGTATCAGCGCTGAAATTGAAAGAGTTAATTTTGTGTTTTTCATAATAAAGTGAATTGAATTGTAAAAATACAAAATTTTTGCATCCGTTCGACATTTTTTTCTATTTTTACCAAAAATTATGTTATGGAAAAACTTACCGATATTGTCGCGAGATTTGAAATAGACGGCAAAGTGGCCGACGTGAAGCCGATGGGCGAGGGCCTGATCAACGACACTTACAAGGTTTTTGTTGATGGGTGCGATAGCCCGAGGTACGTTCTGCAGCGTATCAACAATGCTATTTTTCAGGATGTCGACATGCTGATGGACAATATTAATAAGGTGACTGATCATATTAGGAAGAAGGGAAAAAAGACACTGAATTTTTATCTTACAAAACTAGGAAAACTGTATTATATGGAGGAGATTTCTCCACTCCCTGCGGTCGGTCGAAATGACGTTGGGGGAGATGGTCAAAAATATTGGCGGTTGATGGATTTTGTGCCGGATTCGATTACATATCAAGCAGTTACACCTGAATATTCATATATTGCCGGCAAGTCGTTCGGTGAATTCGAGTCGTCGCTTTCCGATATGAAAGAGTCGCTGGGCGAAATTATTCCCGACTTTCACAATATAGAGTTTCGTCTGAAACAGCTTCGTGACGCTGTGGCTGAGGATAGAGTAGGACGTGTTAAAGACGTTCGGCATTATCTTGACGAAATCTTCAAACGCGAGGAAAAAATGACACTTGGCGAGCGCCTTTTCCGTGAAGGCAAACTGCCGAAGCGTGTATGCCACTGCGACACCAAGGTGAATAATATGCTTTTCGACAAGGAAGGCAATGTGCTGTGTATCATCGACTTGGATACAGTGATGCCGAGTTTTGTTTTTTCAGATTACGGCGATTTTTTGCGCACAGCGGCCAATACCGGCTTGGAAGACGATCCGAATCCCGATAATATCGATTTCAATATGGAGATTTACGAGGCGTTCACTAAAGGTTATCTCGAAGGAACCAAAGATTTTCTTCTCCCGATTGAGAAAGAGAATCTGCCTTATGCCGCAATGCTGTTCCCGTATATGCAAACTGTCAGATTCCTGGCTGATTATATCAATGGCGACACCTATTATAAAATAAGGTATCCCGAGCACAATCTCGTCCGCACCAAAGCGCAATGGCGTCTCTTTGAAAGGGTAGAGGCTAAAGAGGCTGAAATGAAGTCTTTAGTTGTTAGTCTTTAGACTTTAGACTTTAGTCTACTAAAAACTAACGACTAAAGACTAAAGACTTATTCCGTAGGAATATCCTTATTCACATTCTTATGTCCTAACAGTGCGTAGTACAAAATGTATGCTGCGCAGAACAATACTACGATGTAGCTTGTCATGTAGCTGCCCGACCAGTCGGCGACAAGGCCTTGCAAGCCGACCATGATGGCGAAACCGAACACCATTGTCATGAAGATGCCCGATGCCATTGCGGTGTATTTGCCCAGGCCTTCAGTGGCGAGGTTGAAGATGGCGCCCCACATCACCGAAGTGCAGAGTCCGACCAGGATAAATGCGAAGATTCCAACCGGCACTTCAGCCCAGATGACTGCAACGTTAGCCCAATCAATGCCGGGAACCTTAACCAGGATGTCGGTCGGAGCGAACATTCCGAACAAAACAAGCACTATCGAAGCGATGGAAACCGTTGTCAGCATTGCTTTTGACGACACTTTGCCGCCAATTGTGCCGCCTACGAAACGTCCGATGAGCATCATCAGCCAGTAGACTGCCACGATAAGACCGGCCATGTGGCCAATCATGCCGATGCCTGGTGTAGCTGCATCGGGATGGGCTGTGAGATATTGCATGATATAGGTCGGAGTGCCGACTTCGATGCCACCGTAAAGGAATATGGCGAAGATACCGAGTTTGAAGTGACGGAACGAGAAGGCACTGTATTTGTCCTTCACTTCTGATTTCACTTCGGCAGGTTGTACCGGCTCCTCAATCTTTGTGAAGAGGATGACGATGAAACCGATGACGAAGATTGCCAAGGCTATCATCAAAGCAGGTGTGGCGTCTGAAATCTTGGCTTTTGCCGCCTCTCCGATGAGTGCACCCATGATGATGTAGACTGCCACGGCCGCTGCTGAGTTGAACACTCCGCCAATCTGGATGAGCTGGTTGCCTTTGTTGCCGCCGCCTCCAAGGATGTTAAGCATAGGGTTGACGACGGTGTTCAACATGCACATGCAGAAGCCTGCGATGAAGGCGCCGATGAGATATACTCCGAAGCCTGCCCAGCCGCTGATCCATTGCACCAAAATACCGACAATACCTACAGCCAAAGCTATCAGTGCGGTCTTTTTATAACCATATCTCTTAAGGAGCATACCTGAAGGAATACCCATGACGAGATAAGCGATGAAGTTGCCGTAATTGCCAATCTGCGAGAGAAAATTGCTTGCGCCGTACTGGTTTTTAACGATAACTGCCATTGGTGAACAGAGGTTGGTCACGAAGGCTATCATCGCGAAGAGGGCTATCATCACTATGATCGCGCCCCATTGTTTTGCTTTTTCTGCCATTTTTAATGATTATTAATTATTAACTTCAAAACATCAATATTTCATATTTTAGAGTTTGACTTCAAACTATGCAAAGCCTCACTTCAGGGTGAATCCTAACGGCTTCACATTCGTGATGCCTTGCATAGTTTTTCGTCTTATTACCAAAGATTTTTCGGAT
>JAFZXP010000078.1 GCA_017616735.1 Bacteroidales bacterium | reverse complement strand
CCAACCGTCATCCTCGCCAAGGTTCCGAACTACGAGTCAATGGCTCAGGAAATCTTCGGACCAATCATCACAATCTACGTCTACGACGACAAGAAATACGAGGAAACACTGGAACTCTGCGATACCACATCACCTTACGCATTAACAGGAGCTATCTTCGTCAACGACCTCAAGGCACGTCAGCTCGCAGACCAGAAGCTCAAATATTCAGCAGGCAACTTCTACATCAACGACAAGCCTACGGGCGCTGTTGTGGGATGCCAGCCATTCGGCGGTTCACGCGCATCAGGCACCAACGACAAGGCTGGTGGTCTGTGGAACCTCATCCGCTGGACTAACCCACGCGCAATCAAGGAGACGTTTGTTCCGGCCACGGAATACGGTTATCCGTTCCTCGCGAAATAATAATCGCACGCAGAAATTGCGGAAATAGCAGAAAAAAAGGCTTTCGAGGTATTTCGAGAGCCTTTTTTAGTTAGAAGTTAGAAGTTAGTAGTGAGAAGTTATAAGTTATCAACTCGCAGTTAAACTGCTAACTACTAACTGCTAACTTCTAACTGCTAACTTCTAACTGTTAACTTTTAATTACACGATAAATCAGTTCCTCACCGGGTCGCGCGAGCCGCAGGCGAGCGCGTTGTTCGTCGGAGAATTCATAAAAGAGTCGATCAGCATCAACCTTAAACCCAGCTTTTTCAAGCACTTGCGCATAGTCGCGACCGAACTGGCGTACATGATCGTACTGACCGAAACAGCGCTTGCGCTCTTCAGGGTCGGTGATTGAAGGGTCTTCCCAGGTGTCAACATTAGGATTTATTGGCACTAACAGAATTGCCCAGCCGCCTGGCTTAAGGATTCTTTTTATCTCCGAAAAGGCTCTATTTACATCATTAACATGCTCCAAAACGTGGTTGCAAATAACCACATCATATTGATTGTCAGGCAAATCAATATTTGTGACATCGATTTTCAAATCGGCAATAGGTGAATCGAGGTCAGCGGTGGTGTAGTCGAGGTTTTTCAAGGCACGAAAGCGCTTGATGAAAGGCTGCTCGGGAGCAAAGTGCAAAACCTTCAGATTATCAGTAAAAAAGCCCGTTTTTTCTTTTAAATAAAGCCAAAGCAAACGATGGCGCTCGAGCGAAAGGCACTTCGGGCACATGCGGTTGTCCATAGCTTTGCCATATCCGTAAGGCAAAAACTTGCGGAAATGCTTGCCACACACTGGGCATTCAACTTTGTTGCCAATATAAAACGGACGTATCAAAAAACCGAACAGTGCGCTGAAACGAATCAGCGTCTGACGCGGGAAAATCTTTGTAAATAAAGCGATTAACTTTTTCATAACAGACTTATTATTGCTTCAGTCATGCCAGACCACTGGTATTTATTCTTTTCCTCTCTGACGCCTTCAACAAACATATCGTATCTATCGTTTTCGCAAAAATCGACTAAAGCATCAGCTATTGCGGCAGCATTAGGCTCGACCGCATATCCAACTTTTCCGTTCGGAATAATCTCGCCGAGTCCACCGACATTTGTCACAAGCATAGGCTTCTCAAAGTGATAAGCTATCTGCGTCACACCACTCTGAGTAGCCGATTTATAAGGCTGGACAACCATTTCAGATGCATTAAAGTAATACTTTACATCATCATCTTTAACATATTGGTTATTAACGATAATAAAACTACTTAAACCATGCTTTTTAATCTGCTCAAGATAGGGTTTGGGGTCGTCGTAGAACTCGCCAGCAACAATCAACTTGACGGGATATTTACGCAGCCTTTCATCGGCAAAAGCGTCAATCAAAAGGTCGAGGCCCTTGTATGCGCGAACCAGTCCGAAGAACAAAAAGTAACGGTAATCTGGATCCAAGTTCAAATGTTTGACAGCCTCAGCCTTATCAACAATCTCACCGAAATGATCGTAAAGAGGGTGCGGCACGAAACATTTAGGCTTATTTTGCTTATCAAGCGATGCAACATCGGCCAGCACAGCCTGCGAAAGCGCCACAAATCCGTCCATCGCCTTCACAAAATCAGGGGCGAACCATTTGTCGAGTAGCGATTTCTCATGTGGTATCATATTGTGTATCAATCCAATACACTTAGTATGACCATTGCGTTTGATTACGTTTGCAATCTTGCTGAAACAAGGGGCAAAAAACGACATCCAATATGTGAAAATCACAACATCGGGGTTCTTTTTGCGAATCTCCTTCCCCACTTTCTGCCAGTTCAATGGATTGATACTGTTGACTTTACGCTCAATCGGGAATCCTTCTGGAGCCTTAGCGTCGGAATACTGAGTCTTGCCTGGGAACAGAAACGAAGGATACTGAAGTTTAAATGTAACGACTTCAATATCAACGCCTTCCTTGGCAAACTCAATTGCAAGTCTATCGGTGAAGGCTGCAATGCCTCCACGGTAAGGATGCGATGTTCCGACGATGATGATTTTCATATTCAACACTCCTCGTCATTTCTCCATTCCGCTTCGCTACAGTCGAAATGACGTTATTCTTTTTTAGCGTTTTCCTTTTTTTCTACTTCCTTTTTAGGTACAACAACAGTTGCCTTGTATTTGATTTTGGCAAATGCCTTAATCAACTTTTCAGGATCTGTCTTTTCGCTATCGTATTGAATAGTAACGAGTTTTGTGTTTAAATCAGGATTGATAGCTTTCACACCTTTTTCAAAACGAAGGTTATCTTTGATTTTTTTCACACAATTCTGGCACTCAATTTCAGGTTCGGTTGTGAAAACAACTTCTTTCACATCCTGAGCTTGCACCAAGGCAGCCAAAAACAATGCAAATGTCAATAAAAACAGCTTTTTCATGATATTGTTATTTTGTTATTTTCCATTTTATTCCGCCGTAAAACATGATGCCGTCGATCGGACCGTAAATCATGGTGGCATCGAAATCAGGGCCCCATGGGTCATCGTAACCGATAATCGGGTTTTTCTGTTTGAAATTGGTCAGATTTTCACCTCCAATATAGATATTTCCCCAGCGGAACCATTTGAGTATCTGAGCGTTAAGCACCGGATAGGCATCGAAAGTGCCGAATCCGTCAGGCATACGGCCGCCTCCGTTGATTTGCAGCGTGACATCAAACTGCCAGATCTCTAGTGGAGTTTTATACGTTGCCGTCACCAGGCCTTTATAGCGGCTGCTCAACGGCTTTTCGCGCAAAACGCCATTGATGGTGGTTTTCACGTCGTTGTATCTGAATGCTCCCAAAAGCGAGAAACCCTCGAAAAACGGGTATGTTGCATCGATTTGGAATGTATGCGAATAAGATATCCCGTTAAGGTTGCCGAAATGCACCTTGTGAGCATCGCTGTCGATGTCGATAACCACTTGATTATCAAAGTTGGTATAATAGTATTCCAAATTGATCAGCAAGCACTTCTCAAGGATGTCGATGTCAAATGTCGCCGTAGCGCCGTAGTTCCAGGCCTCCTCCTGCTTGAGGTTGTCGTCGAGTATAATATCGCGGCTGCTTGCCAAAAGCGTGTGATAATCAAGCATTGGGCGTGGTGTACGATAGCCTTTTCCTGCCGAAAAGCGCAGTTTCAACAGTTCGCTGAGCACCCATTTAACGTGAGCGCGGGGCGTGACAAACGCGCCGTACAAATCGCTGTAATCGCCACGTAAACCAGCCATAAAAACAAGTTTCTCATCATAATTGAAAGTGTATTGAGCATAAGCTCCGGCAATATTTTCATCGGGCGCTCTTCGGAGGTTGGGTATATAATCCAGCTTCCAACGTTCATTAAAACAATCGTGATTGAACGACAAACCAGTTGATATACTGTGACTTGGGGTGAATTCCGTCTCAAACATCAATTGCGCATATGCGTTATTATTGTTCACATCGTAATTCTTAAAGCCATACAAAGAATTCATTTTATGAATCGAACCCGACAATATCAAAGCGACATTAGTGTTGTAAACCTCATTAAAAATGTAAGCGTTTTTCAATACGCCTTCATATCGTTCACTCTCGATATTTATCTTATATCGTTGATTATCAGAATCCAACGCCTTTGAATGATTGTACGAATCCTCAGTTTGCCCTCCATTTCTATCCTCTTTCAACGCCTTCACATAAGCCTGCATAACATAATGGTTTTTCTTGTACATCCAGCGGTTCATGAAGTCAAATTGCTGCACCTTAGGCATGTCCATAAAGCCGTCACCGTTGCCGTCGTGCTCCATCCACATATTCTCATAATGCGCTAATAATCCTGTACTTAACGCATCGTTGAAGTGATAATTTCCTTCGATATTAGCCTCAATTTTCAGATGACTGTCCAAAAACAGGTTCACATCGAGTTCTTCTTCCAACTGAGGTTTCAGGTATTCCACATTTATCTGTCCGGTTATTGATTCATAACCGTTTTTCACTGTCGCCGCGCCTTTCGACACCTGAATCGACTGCATCCAAGTACCAGGGATGTATCCAAGCGAAAAAGGTGCCGCAGCGCCACGGAAAGCTGGCACATTTTCAGTCAACATCTGCACGTAACCGCCTGATAATCCGAGAAGTTTGATTTGTTTGGCACCCGTAGCGGCATCGGAGTATTCCACATCAACCGATGGGTTGTTGGAAAAACTCTCGCCCAGATTGCAGCATGCGGCCCGACACAACTCGGCAGATCCGATAACATCTATGTTTTGAGCGCCACGGGCCTTCATTACGCCCGGTCGCGCCGCCTTCACCACCACATCGTCCAAAGTTATCTCACCACGCAGCGTAATCTCAACATAATCAATATCTTTGCAATTAGTTGTGTCATTTGCATATCCCACAAACGAAGTCACTAACGAATGTATTTCATCCACCCTGTTTAAAACAAACGAGCCATTCGCATCGGTCGTGGTGCCATGATTGGTGCCTTGCCACACCACGTTGGCTCCCACCAAAGCATTGCCTTGGTCATCCTTCACTTTGCCTTTCACCTGTGCCGCGGAAGCCAAAGCCGAAAGACATAAGAAAATCAATATCGCATTCTTTCTAAGCATATCTTTTCTTGAACAGTTTATCGATTATTTCATTAATCTCTTTGGATATCTTGGTTTGGTATATAATCGCCAGTCCGACAGCCACCAAAACCAGTGTTCTGACAGCCGCTTCAACCAGTTTCACAACCAATCCACAGTCATTAAAGTATTTTATAGATTTAAATATATATTCAACTGATAACCAATTTAATATAAACATTACAACTACAACCAAAATTACCACCAATTCCTTCCATGAGAAAGGCGAAATCTTGGTCTTCCAGATTATGAGTGAAAGCAGACAAAGATAATAAATCGAGAACGAAATTATCGACGACCAGGCCGCCCCCGTCATGCCGAAAACCGGAATCAGAGCGTTGTTTAAAACAATGGCGCTGACGGTAAGTATGGCGGTAAAAATCAATTGCAGGTAGTACCAGCGCGAATAGCTGAGCACCGTCACGCCTATATTAAGCGATGAATTAACCAGCTTGGCAAGCCCCAGAATAAAGAAAACCCATTTGCCGTCCGCGTATTTGTCGCCATTGGGCAACAACTCAAAGAACAAATCAATATTGATCCATATGATGAAAAACACAAAGGCTCCAGCTATCAGCTGATGCATTGAAACGCTCTTGCATATTGCCGCAGCCCGTTGATTATCATTGTCTTTCATAGCCCTTGAGATAATCGGACGCGATATTGCCGACACCGAACGATACGGTATCTCCACCAAATTGGCCATGTACGAAGCTATGGTGTAAATACCGGTAATAGCCAGCCCTAATTGAGCCGAAATGAGGAATGTATTGATGCTGGGGATGATATTGCCAATCACAGCCGCAACAGTCAGGAACAAGGTGTAAAACAGAAAATCATGGCGCAACCACTTGGACACATGCCCCGGCTCTATTTTGAAACTGATTTTCGACAAGCAAAGCAAGTATATGATATTCAGCAATGTAGCTACCAAATACGCAAGGCACAGTCCAATCACCATCTCGTCCAAATCGATCACCTTTGTGATGT
Organism: Bacteroidales bacterium; assembly: GCA_017616735.1. Lineage (GTDB taxonomy): Bacteria > Bacteroidota > Bacteroidia > Bacteroidales > F082 > Limimorpha. The sequence goes on along the minus strand of JAFZXP010000078.1, from coordinate 67,694 downwards.
ACAATACATAGTCGGCCAGCGTAAACAGGCGGATGCCCACCTCCCTCACCATCTTCGGAACCACAATGCGCATAAGTACATTGGCATTGGTCTCGAACACAGTCATATACATCATGAAAAACGCCATCGGGATGACAAGATAAATGTAGTCGACAAATAACGACGATTTGTCTTCAAACATCTCGATTACCGTATTCTTAAAGGCAAAGAAAAGTATGGTGAATATCGTGAAACCTATTGCCGGCACTATCAATGTCCAGCCGAAAAAGCCGTGATCGCGGCTTTGGGGATCGTGAAAATACGGATAATAGCGTATGGCCGAGGTATTGGTGCCCAAAGCACCCAAGCCAGACAGCAAAATGGCTGCATCGGCCATGACACGAGTCAGGCCCACCTCCTCTTGCGTGAGATATTTTGTCATCACAAAGAAGGTGGTAATGAACCCTACGGCAACGCCTAAGTAGTTCATTATCGTACCTTTAATACTCTGCCTAACTACTATTCCCATCTGTTTTTCAAGATATTCTTGATGAATTTACGAATCGGATAGTTTTCGTTAAACACGCGGTAAAGTTCGCTGACAAGCGGAAAGTCGTTGACATCCAGATTACTATCGACAATCTTCTTATAGAAAATGTCAACGGCTATGCGGCCTTCCAGCACAACATTGTCGGAGATGCTTGTGTTGAAGAATCCTTTGCCGATAAGCAAGCCGAGAGTGCGGTTGCGGCTCATGTCGTTGAGAGCAGTCAGTGAGAAATCGCCGAATCCGCAATAGTTGTACATGGTCATTTCCCTGCCGCCAAACGATGTCACCAGGCAACGCATCTCGTTGAGTGCCATAGTGATAAATATCGAGCGGAGGTTGGCCGAATCAAAGTTGGCATCGACCATTCCGATAACGATGGCATAGATATTTTTCAGTATCGAAGCATATTCCACGCCTGTCACATCGGTGGTGAAATCAGTGCGGATTACAGTTTTTTCAAATATTTCCGTGATGATTCGATAAAGATTCTCGTTGGTGGCGGCAGCAGTCAGGCCGGTATCCTGCCGATTGATGATTTCGCGGGCGAACGAAGGGCCTTTCAGCGTCATCAGAGGATTAGGAATCAGTTGACTGATACTGTCAGGAATGATTTGTCCGTCGTTGCCGAATCCCTTGGCTAAATTGACCACTAACGCCTTTGGATTCAGATACTGCTTGTTTTCCTTGATATAATCGACAACTGCCGTCGATGGGATAGCCATAAAAACGACATCGGCATCCTTGAGAATATTTTTGTCGGATGTGGCTCGCAAATTCTCCTGCAGCCTGCATTTGGGGAAATACAATGTATTGACATGCAAGCGGTTAACCATCTCAACCACTTCATTTTCAATGGAAAGCAAATAAATCTCATCCACGTTCTTGCCAGCAAGCACATCACCTATCGCTGTAGCAATAGCTCCGCTTCCGATAAAAACAATTTTTCGCATTTTATTAAAATTTTTGCAAAAATAATAAAAAGCCGTTAGCCATCAGCCATTAGCCATTAGTTTTTTTATTCTTCAGCTGTGGAATTTGATTTTCCACCAAGAATATGCTGGCATCCAGCTCATAGCCGATAAGGACAATGATGCAGTTCACATACATCCACATCATGAATATTATCAAACCTCCAATCGAGCCGTAAAGCGCATTGTATTTAGAGAAATTGACGATATAATAATTAAAGCCCAGCGTACCCAGAATGAAGAGCAATGTAAACATTAAAGTGCCAGGGGTAAACAGTCGGAATTTCCTGTTTTTGTGAGGGTTGCCGAAATAATATAGCACAGAAATCGCCACCAGCAGCACAAATACAGTTAGTAGCCATCGTCCGATATCAATCAAAGTGATTACAAATTTGTTGTAAAAATGGATTGTATTGAAAAAATCGGGCAGAAAATCGTTGCCGACGATGATAATAACGATTGATGTTATCAACAAAACGCCCAAAATCAGTGTTGTAAGCAAACCGCCGCCGTACATCCTGACCATCGACATTTTGCCTATGTGGTTGACACCCATGTCAAAGCCGCGGAAAAACGCGCGGATGGCGCCCGAACTGAAATAAAACGCCATTATGATACCTATCGACATAAGAGTGTTGTGTTGGTGCGACATGATTTCGTCGATAGTACCCACCACCCTATCGGCAATGTTTTTCGGCACCATTTGGTGTATCATATTGACTATCATTGTCTGAACGCCTTCAAGCGGCATGTACGGGATAAAGGTGAACAGCACCATAACCGCCGGAAAAATCGCCAAAAACACATTGAACGCCACCGCTGCGCCACGGTCGGTCAGGTAGCCTTTGGTAAACCCGTTCAGAAAATAAGCCAGCACGTCGTAGAGAGGCTTTCCGTGAAAACCTGGCAAAGTAATCCCTTTAAGCCGATATATCACATTGTCTTTCATGACAATAGCTTTGTTAACATGTTTTTCGTAATCAAATTTCATAGCTCACATTTTACGATGCAAAAATATAAAAATTGACCGAAAATTTTATTATCTTTGCAAAAAAATTAACATATGGAAGAACACGTTTCACATCCAGGAGTTGTAACAAAAATTTCAGACGAAGAACTTGAAATAGAAATACTTAGCTCCAGCTCATGCGGCTCATGCGGAATCAAGTCGGCCTGCGGCATGTCGGAGATGACCGAAAAACGCCTTACAGTGCCCAAGCCAGCCGACCAGGAATTTATTGTGGGTCAACCTGTTAGAATTATCATGAATGCCAGTCAAGGCAACAAAGCCGCCCTGTTCGCATATTTCATACCGGCATTTCTGCTGGTTGCCATAATTGTGATTCTCAGTAACTTATCAGTCAAAGAATGGATTTCGGCACTAATTGGAATTGGAATCGTGGCAGTTTACTACTGCATTTTACACTTTTTCAAAGACAAACTGAAAGACGAATTCAAGTATGAAATTAAGTGAATTTTTCACTTGTTTTATTAATAAAATTATAATAATTTTGCACCGCTAAAAATATGTTTTGTTTTATGAATGACATTTTACTTTGGTCCCTTATCATTTTGGGAATTTTAGGTGGGGTCGCAGCGTTGATTTTGTTCTTCGTAGCGAAGAAGTTCAAGGTTGAGGAAAATCCTCTGATCGACGAAGTCGAATCGGTGCTGGCCGGTGCCAATTGCGGCGGCTGCGGTTTCGCAGGATGCCGTAACTTCGCGGAGGCTTGCGTTAAAGCTGCCGCCGAGAAGAAGAGCCTCGCCGGGTTGAACTGCCCGAGCTCAGACATGTCGAAAGTAGCCGGACTGCTGGGCCTTACCGCTACCGTTGCCGAACCGATGATCGCGGTGGTACGATGCAACGGCACTTGTGAAAACGCACCATCGAAGGTGCATTATGAAGGAGCCGACATCTGCGGTTTCGCCAACACTTTGTATGCAGGCGAGAACGGATGTCCCAACGGCTGCCTCGGCTTGGGCGACTGCGTTAAGAAATGCCAGTTCAACGCTCTCCACATCAACAAAGAGACAGGTCTTCCTGAGGTTGACGAAGACAAATGCGTAGGCTGCGGAGCTTGCGCCAAGGCTTGTCCGCGCGGAGTCATCGAGATTCGTGCCAAGGGCAAGAACAACCGTCGCGTTTATGTGGCCTGCAACAACGTTGAGAAAGGCGCCATTGCCATGAAGAACTGCAAGGTGAGCTGCATAGCTTGTCAGAAGTGCTTCAAGACTTGCCCGTTCGAAGCCATCGAAATGCGCGGCAACCTCGCCTACATCGACTACACGAAGTGTAAACAGTGCCGCAAATGCGTGGAGGTCTGCCCTCGCGGAAGCATCCATGAGGTCAACTTCCCGCCAAGAAAGCCGAAAGTAGAAGCTCCAGAAGCTCCGGCACAAGCAAATCAAACAGAAACAACTAACGAAAGTAAAGCATAAGGTATGAATCCAATTAAGACATTTCCAAAAGGTGGCGTTCATCCGGAAGAAAACAAGCTTTCGTCGGACCAGCCTATCATCACATTTGAGATACCGAAGCAGGTTATCATCCCGCTCGGTCAGTGCTTGGGCGCTCCAGCAGAGCCTATAGTCGCAAAGGGCGACAAGGTGAAGGTGGGACAGCTCATCGCCACAGCCAAGGGCTTCATCAGCGCCAACGTACACTCATCAGTGAGCGGCACAGTCAATAAAATTGACGACGTGATGGACCACACCGGCTACCGCAAACCGGCTATCTTCATCGATGTGGAAGGCGACGAATGGCTAGAAGGCATTGACACCAGCGACACTTTAGTAAAAGATATCACCCTCTCAAGCGAAGAGATTGTTGAACGCATCAAACAGCACGGCATAGTCGGTTTGGGCGGCGCTACATTCCCAACCTACGTCAAGCTGATGATACCAAAGGACAAGAAAGCCGAATACGTAATCATCAACGCGGCGGAATGCGAGCCTTACCTCACCTGCGACAACCGACTGTTGATTGAGAAACCTTACGAGTTCCTCGTTGGCGTGAAAGTGATAATGAAAGCCGTTAACGCTCCTAAGGGCGTGGTCGGAATCGAGGTCAACAAAATCGAAGCCGCCAAGAAGCTCGACGAAATCGTGAAGAGCGACAGTTATTTCGAGGGCATCGAGATTCAGCCTTTGAAGACCAAATATCCTCAAGGCGGTGAAAAACAGCTCATCAAGTCGGTGACCGGACGCGAGGTGCCATCAGGCAAACTGCCTATCGAAACCGGATGTGTCGTAGTCAACGTAGCTTCGACATTCGCTATTTATGAGGCTGTACAGAAGAACAAACCGTTGGTTTACCGCGTCGTCACAGTGACAGGTAAATCTGTTAAAAAGCCATCTAACTTCTTGACAAGAATCGGAACACCTGCCAATTTGCTTATCGAAGCAGCCGGCGGTCTACCTGAAGACACAGCGAACCTCATCAACGGCGGACCTATGATGGGCAAGTCGGTGAGTGTAACCACATTCCCGACCATCAAAGGAACCTCTGGAATCTTGATGCTCAATGAAAAAGACGCTCAGCCGCGTAAGGTCAGCAACTGCATCCGTTGCGGCAAGTGCATGCAAGCCTGCCCAATGGGCCTTGAACCTTACCTCCTGAACCGTCTCGCACGTCAGAACAAGTTTGAGGAAACAGAAAAACACAACATCATGGACTGCATCGAATGCGGCTCATGCGAATTCACATGCCCTGCCAACATCCCGTTGGCCGACTATATCCGCTACGGCAAGACCAAGACAGGACAATTAATACGTTCACGTAATCAGAAATAGCCATGAATCAGTTAACAATATCAGGTTCTCCGCATGTTCACGGAGATTTAAGCGTCAAGAAAATCATGAGCATGGTAATCATAGCCCTGCTCCCTGCTTTGCTTGTAGCCATTTATTATTTCGGCTGGTATGCCCTGCGCCTGACCATAGTTTCGGTGGCAGCTTGCATGCTGACTGAGTATCTCATTCAGAAATTTTTATTCAAAGGCCCTCTGACCATCAACGACGGCTCAGCCGCTCTGACAGGTCTTTTGCTGGCCTTCAACGTTCCGGCCAACCTTCCGTTGTGGATGGTTATCGTCGGCAGCGTGGTTTCAATCGGAATCGCCAAGATGTCGTTCGGTGGCTTGGGCAAGAACCCGTTCAACCCGGCATTGGTCGGCCGTGTGTTCATGCTTGTGTCATTTCCGACAGCCATGACAACCTGGCCAAAGGCTCAGCCAATCTTCGAATCAGGATTCTTTGCTGATGCAGTGACAGGTCCTACCCCATTGAGTCTGTTGAAAGAAGGTGATCCTGGAACACTCGCCAAATCGGGCGACTTACAGTTCCTCGACATGATACTTGGCAACCGTGGCGGCGCTTTCGGTGAAATCTGCGCAATAGCATTGCTCATCGGCGCCATCTACCTGCTCATCACCAAAGTCATCGACATTTGGACACCATTGAGCATCCTGCTCACTGTGTTCATCATGACAGGCATCTGCTATCTGGTAGATCCGACACAGTACATCGCTCCTTGGTATCATCTCGTTTATGGCGGTCTCATCCTTGGTGCCTTCTTCATGGCAACCGATATGGTGACATCACCTATGACAACCGGTGGCAGAATCGTTTACGGTATCGGTATCGGCGCCATCACAGTCATCATCCGTCTGTGGGGACAGTATCCTGAAGGCGTGTCGTTCGCAATCCTTATCATGAACGCCGTGGTGCCGCTCATCAACAAAGGCTTCAAACCAAAACGCTTCGGCGTTGTCAAATAATTGTTGAATCTTAAAATTTTGAAATTATGGCAAAGAAAGAATCAACATTAAAGAATATGCTCATCGCCCTGATGGTTATAGCCATAGTGTCGGGCGGAGTGCTTGGATTTATTTACAACCTGACAAAGCCTGCCATCGACCAGGTGGAAGCCAACAAGAATCTCAAAGCCATCAACGAGGTTTTGAAAACTGATGTTGAAATTGTCAAAACAGAGACTCTTGTGATTGAAGACCTCACTTACAACCTGGCATTCGATGCCGAAAACAACTTCATCGGCGCTGCCGTAAAGACATACTCGATGAACGGTTTCGGAGGCAAAATCGAACTGATGGTCGGACTGTTGAAAAACGGTATTATTAATAAGGTGTCGATATTGTCACAAGCCGAGACCCCTGGATTGGGAGCTAACATGGTGAACGACAAGTTCAAAGGCCAGTTTGATGGCAAAGATCCTAAACAATTCACACTTAGAGTGAAGAAAGACGGCGGTGACGTCGATGCCATCACCGCAGCGACAATCAGCTCTAGAGCCGTGTCGGAAGCCATTCAGAGAGCTGTCGACGGTTTCGAGGCTAACAAAGACCAATTCATGAAAGGAGGAAACAATGAGTAACTGGAAAACTTTCACCAAAGGACTTATCAAGGAAAATCCTATTCTGGTCCTTTTGTTAGGATGCTGCCCAACACTAGCCACGACAACTAGCGCCATCAACGGCATGTCGATGGGACTTGCGACAACATTCGTTTTGATAATGTCAAACCTCGTGATTTCATTATTGAAAAACTTCATTCCCGACAAAGTGCGTATTCCTTGCTTTATCGTGGTTATCGCATCATTTGTGACTGTAGTTCAATTGGTTATGCAGGCCTACGTACCGGATATCTACGAAACTTTGGGCTTATTTATCCCATTGATCGTTGTGAACTGTATAGTTCTCGGCCGCGCCGAGGCTTTCGCTTCGAAGAATCCTGTATGGCCTTCAATACTTGACGGCGCAGGCATGGGCTTAGGCTTCACCTTCGCCTTGACAGTGCTCGGTTCTATCCGTGAAATCTTGGGTAGCGGAAGCATTTTCAACATGAGATTCCTCCCTGAGGATGCACAGACCATTCTAATCTTCGTGCTCGCTCCGGGTGCTTTCATCGCCTTGGGTTACCTCATCGCAATAGTCAACAGATTAAAGAAAACTAAATAATACAGTGCCATGAAAATCATAATCATTCTTATATCGACAATATTTGTCAACAACGTCATTTTGGCGCAGTTTCTCGGAATCTGCCCATTCTTAGGCACTTCCAAAAAGACATCAACCGCAGTCGGTATGGGCGCAGCCGTTATTTTCGTGCTTGTGCTGGCCACACTGGTGACTTACCTTTTGAACAAATACGTCCTTGTCGTCCACGGCTTGGAATTTTTGCAAACCATAGCGTTCATTCTGGTTATTGCGGCTTTGGTACAAATGGTTGAGATTATCCTGAAAAAGATCAGTCCGGCGCTTTACACCGCACTAGGCGTGTTCTTGCCATTGATTACCACCAACTGCTGCGTGCTCGGCGTTTCTTTGAAAGTGGTCGGTGAAGGCTTCATCTACGGCAACAACGTCGGCGAGGCTGTCATCTACGCAGCCGGCATCGCCATCGGTTTCGCTCTGGCTTTGATAATCTTCTCAGGCATCCGCGAGCACATCGACCTGATGGAAGCTCCTGAGGGCACCAAAGGCACCCCTATCGCATTGATTACCGCAGGTATTCTTGCAATGGCATTCATGGGATTCGGAGGACTTGTATAAGAGTTTACAGTTGACAGTTTACAGTTGACAGTTAAGAGTTTTAGAAAATATTAACAATTTAAATTAATCGAAATGAAAAAGAACAACTTCCGCAGATTAGTTTGTCTGACATTGTTTGTGCTGGGCATTACTACTGCAATGACAGCTCAGGAAGTCCGCACTTTCCAATTTAACCACGGAAAGACTGGTCTTCAGATGACTGAGCAGACCAGAGGCAATGTTTCTATCGATTACACCATCGATCAGATGAGCCTCACATCATTCACCTACAACGGTGAAGAGATGCAGACCATCGGCATTGCCGACATCAGCCTTCCTAACTCGAAAGGCATGCCGAACGTGCCTGTATACAGCCGCACTATCGCTATCCCACAGGGTGCACAGGCAGTGCTTCATGTGGTGAGCTACGAACAACAAGTTATTAAAAATGTCAATGTAGAACCATCGTTGGGCATCCAGATGGAGAACGAAGAGCCTGACATGAACTACACTAAAGACATGAAAGTTTATTCTGAGAACGCTTTCTACCCGGCTGAGTTTGCCAGCGTCAGCGAGCCTTCACAGATTCGTGGCGTCGACGTTGTGAACATCAGCGTAAGCCCTGTCAGATTCAACCCTGTAACCAAGGAAGCCATTGTTTATCACAACATTGAAATGGCTGTTGAATTTGTGGGCGGCAACGGTCAATTTGGTGACAACCGTCTGCGTTCACCTTACTTCGACCCTATCCTCGAACAGAACATCATGAACTACAGCAGCTTGCCAGTAATCGACTACGAAGCAAGAATGCAGCAGTGGCTTCGTGACGGCGAAGACGGTGCCGAATACATCATCGTTATCCCTAACAACGACGGATTTGTCGAGCCGGCTACACGTTTGAGAGACTTCCGTATGCAGCAGGGTATTCTCACCCAGATTGTTCGTCTTGATGAAATGCCTGCAACAACAACAGCACAGATGAAGACATGGTTCCACAACGCATACAACACATGGGACATCGCTCCAGTGGCAGTGCTTCTGTTTGGTGACCACAACACCAATATGGCACAAGGTATTCCTGCCATCTCAGTGAGCCACCCTTACAGCGGCACATGTATCACCGACATCCAGTATGCCGACGTTACAGGTAATGACAACCTTCCTGAAATGGTATTCTCACGCTTGGTTGCAGCTGATGCTACAGAAGCCGCAATGATGGCCGACAAGCAGATTGAATACGAATACACCAATCCTAACATGAATGCGGACTTCTACACAAGTCCTATTACTGCTTTAGGATGGCAGACCGAACGTTGGTTCCAGCTTTGCTCAGAGGTGTTTGGCGGTTACATGCGCGCACATGGTTATAACCCACTGCGTATCAACTGCATTTACAGCGGCACACCAGGCAATGTATGGTCAGAGGCACAGAACACCTCACAGGTGGTGAGCTATTTCGGACCTTCAGGAACGAACTACATTCCTGCAACTCCATCAGAGATGGGTGGCTGGACCGGTGGTTCACCAGAGCAGGTGGTTAATGCTGTCAACGCAGGCGCCTTCTGGGTACAGCACCGCGACCACGGTCTTGATGAAGGCTGGGGCGAACCTGCAGTGCGTAACCAGCACATCGACCAGTTGACCAACGTGGGCAAGATGCCTTTCGTTATGTCAATCAACTGCCAGACAGGTATGTTCAACTACACCGGTTCAAACGGCAACTGCTTCACCGAGAAATGGATGCGCCGCACTTACAACGGACAGAACGCAGGTGCTGTGGGCGTGCTCTCTCCTACCGAGGTGTCTTATTCATTCGTGAACGACGCTTTCGTTTGGGGCGTTTACGACCAGTTTGACCCTAGCTTTATGCCTACATATCCAACCAACACCAACACTCCGGCTTATGCCTACAGAGGCAACTGGCGCCCGGCATTCGGTAATGTGGCTGGCAAATATTTCCTCCAGGAGACATCATGGCCTTACAACACTGATGACAAGGACATCACTTATATCATGTTCACCGCTCACTGCGACGCTTTCTTGCGCATCTACACACAGGTGCCTGAAACAATGACAGTACAGCACCAGAACGTGCAGTTGGCTGGTTTCAACCAGTTCCAGATCACCGCTCCTGAAGGCACAACCATCGCTTTGACAAAAGGCGAAGACGAGAACCTCGAAATCGTGGCTGTAGCAACTGCTACCGGAAGTGCCCAAAATATCGACATTATCCCGCAGGTGCCTCCAACAGTGCTTCATCTCACAGTGACAGGCCAGAACTATCTCCGCTATGAAGCTGAAATTGAAGTGATTCCGGCCAGCGGACCATACGTCATCATCGACAACTACACCCTTGTTAACGGAGCCACACAGCTCAACTTCGGTGACGAATCAGGTCTGGATCTCGTGTTCAAGAACGTGGGTAGCGAGACAGCTCCGGCTGGCACAGCAACTCTCACATCAGAATCTGAATATGTGACCATCACCAGTGGCACTGCTGAATTCTCAGCCATCAACTCAAATGCCACACTCAACATCGACAATGCCTTCGCATTCACCATCTCTGACAATGTGCCTAACAAGACAAACATTGAGTTCAGTGTTGTCATCACAAGCGGTGACGATGTCTATGAGAATCATATCGTTTTGAAAGCTTACGCTCCTGAGTTCACCATTGGCAGTCTTACAATCGCAGAAATCGAAGGCAATGGCAACGGCCGCCTCGATCCAGGTGAGAGAGCAAGCCTCATCTTCCCTATCGAGAACAAGGGCAACGCCGATTCATGGGCAACTGACGCCACACTCGTGATGAACAACATCTTCCTGACTATCTTAACCGATCCGACCGTTACAGTCAACAGCATTGACGCCGGCAGTACAGCCACAGTGGCTTTCGAAGTCTACGTAGGTGCCGCACCATCAGGTTTCGCTGCAGAATTCAGTCTTGATGTCGCTTCAGGCGCATACACAGCCACAAGCGACTTTACAGCAAAGATCGGTCTCAATGTAGAAGACTTCGAACTTGGCGAGCTTGATCCGACACTTTGGACAAACACATCTGCCACTCCTTGGAGATTCAGTGATGAAAATCCATATGAAGGCAATTATTGCATGCAGTCTGGTGCCATCAGCCACAACTCACAAACCGAGCTCCGCTTGACTTACGAAGTCGGTGCAGCCGATTCAATAGCATTCTACTACAAAGTATCATCAGAAAACAACTACGATAAACTGTTTTTCTTGATCGACAATGAGGAAATATCCCATTGGTCAGGTTCAGTAAACTGGACAAGAGCACAATATTCCGTTACAGCAGGTGTGCACAGCTTCACTTGGAGATATACTAAAGACAGCAGCGTGTCAAGCGGAAGCGACTGCGCATGGATTGACTTTGTCATCCTCCCGAGAGACAGAAGCCTCACAGTCAGCGCCGGTATGGACGTTGAGACATGCCCAGACGACGTTCAGTTGAACGGTTATGTTGCCAACCAGGAATCAATGGAATGGACAACATCAGGTGACGGTACATTCAGTGATGCCACCATCATGAATCCTATATACACTCCAGGTGCTCAAGACCTTGAGAACGGCATCGTAACACTCACTCTGACAGCTACAAAGCATTCAGAATCATTGTCAGATGATATGCAGGTGACATTCTTACCGGCAGTATCTATTGAGTTATTGCCGTCATTCCTTGCTCCTACAGCATGCATGGGCGTGATTGACCTCAGTGAAGCATATATCGCATACAACGCTGATGATATCATAATGACAAGCCTCGGCGACGGTGAATTCGATGGAGATGTCTACACATTCGGAGAAGCAGATATCGCTAACGGCAGCGTTGAAATTACAATCGCAGCCTTTGGTTGCGGCGCAGCCTCGGTTTCGACAACAGTCAGCTATTCAGGCATTCCTGAATTGACTTGCATCGACCAGTACACCACATGCTTGGCTGATCCATTCACAGTCGATTATCAGTTCAATGACCCGTCATGGACTTCACTTGTAAGCTGGACCACATCAGGAACAGGTAACGTCGTCGTTCAAACAGCTGAGAGAATAGAGTACTATCCTTCAGCAGAAGACTATAATAGCGGCAATGTGACACTCGCCATAGAATATACCGACTGCCAGTTGAACTCATACACACACAGCATCGACGTCACCTTCACACATGTCGACGCTCTGCCGATGCCTGAAGGTCCGACAGATGTGTACAATCAGGAGGCTGAAACCACTTACACCATCGATGGCAGCGAGATGTTCATCGGCTACACTTGGACTCTCGAACCAGCCGACGCAGGTGTGATGACAGCCAACGGCAACGAAGTGACAATCGCTTGGGTTGAAGGTTATCCGAACGGCGCTGTACAGCTCTCAGCAGTTGGTCACACCGACGGTTGCGGCGACAGTGAGCCATCAGAAGCCCTCACCATCCTGTTGCGCGGCACTGGCATCGACGAGATCGACGCAGCAGCCCTCAACGTACATCCTAACCCGACCAACGACGTGATCAACGTGTCAATCGCCAACATCACAGCTGAAGTCAGCATTACTGTTTACAACAGCGTCGGTCAGGTGGTGCTCGTTAAGACTGAAAACGCGGAGAACGGTTTGAACACCAATATCGACATGAGCGATATGTTCAGCGGCTCCTACATCCTTCAGATCAGAAGCGATGAAAATATCTGGATGAAGAAGGTCATCAAGAAATAACAATACATGGAAGGCGTACCGGCATTGTTTTTTGACCTCGCCCTGATTCTTATCACGGCAGGCATCACCACGGTAATCTTCAAATGGTTGAAACAGCCCTTGGTACTCGGCTACATCGTAGCCGGGTTCCTTATTGGGCCGTATTTCACCTATTTCCCGGTTGTCAACGACCCTAACAGCGTTCACACCTGGAGCGAGATTGGTATGGTGTTCCTGCTTTTCGCAATCGGTCTTGAGTTCTCGTTCAAAAAGCTCAAGAAGGTTGGCGGACCGGGAGCCATTATGGTGCTCACCGAGCTGGTGATAATGTTTTCTTCGGGTTTCCTGGTCGGAAAACTGTTCGGATGGCAGAAAATGAACTGCATATTCCTCGGTTGCATGCTTTCCATTTCATCAACAAGTATCATCGTCAAAGCTTTTGACGACTTAAAACTTAAACGCGAGAAATTCACCGCCGACGTCATTGGGGCGTTGGTGGTGGAGGACCTCGTGGCCGTCATCCTGATGGTTATTCTCTCCACGCTTTCAGTAGGCAATGCCTTTGACGGCATCGAGCTGCTGCTTAGCATGGTAAAACTCGTTTTCTTCCTCATAATCTGGTTTATTTTCGGCATCTATCTGATTCCGTCTTTTCTGAGACTAATCAGAAAATTCATGACGGAAGAAACACTTGTCATCATAGCCGTGGGCCTTTGTTTCGCCATGGTTATGCTGGCCAACTACGCCGGTTTCAGTTCGGCTTTGGGCGCCTTTGTGATGGGCTCAATCCTTGCCGAGACACTTGAAGCCGACATCATTCACAAACTTGTAAAACCAATTCAAAACCTTTTTGGAGCAATATTCTTTGTCTCCGTTGGAATGCTGGTCAATCCGCAAATCCTAATACAATATACATGGCCGGTAGTGATAATCTCGCTCACAGTAATGATTATCAAGACATTGAGTGCCACATTTGGCATGCTTATCTCGGGCCGTGACATACAAACAGCCTTAAAATCGGGCTTCTGCTTCTGCCAAATCGGCGAGTTTTCATTTATTATCGCCTCTTTGGGCCTTAGCTTTAAAGTAATTGACGACTACCTCTACCCTATCATAGTCACCGTATCAATTGTGACCACTTTCTTCACACCTTATATAATGAGGCTTGCCAAGCCTGTATACACATGGATCAACCCTAAGATTCCAACCAAGTGGAAAGATGCCATGACAAGCTATTCGGAAGGCTTCAAGGTGAATGAAAACAAGACTTTGACATTCCGCACCTTTGTCATGAATCAATTCAAAGACATGGTGATTTACGGATGCATAATCGCTGCCCTCACCATCATCGCATTCTCGGCAATAGGTCCGTTTGTGGTTAAAAACATCAACGGATTATGGGGCGACATAACCGCGACATTGATTACCCTTGCAATAGTATCGCCATTCATCTGGGCGATGGCCTTCAAATATAACATCTCGCTAACCAACAAACGACTGATATCCAAAAACATATTCGAGAAACACGTCATCACATTGATTTTTGTGTTGCGATACCTCGTGGCTACATTGCTTATCGTAATGATCATAAGGCATTACGTCAAAATCGGCTTCTTCTTGGCCTTGGGATGTGCTGTGGTAGGCTCGATAATTCTTGCATTTTCCAACGGATTTATGCGGTTCTACACCCTACTGGAGCATCGTTTTTTGGACAACCTCAACAAACGTCAGCGCCAAGCATCGTTTATTATTCCTGAAGTACTGCAGCAAAACTTCCATCTTGAGCGGGTGGTTGTCAGCCCGATGAGCCAGGTGGTTGGCAAAAAGCTTAAGGAAACCGAGTTCCGCCACAAATACAAGGTGAGCGTGGTTTGCATAGAGCGTGGCAAAGACACATACGATCTGCCCGACAAAGACATTGTGTTCTACCCATACGACAAAGTGACTCTTGTCGGATGCGACGACAACATCAACATGGTGAAGCCTTTGCTCGACATTGAAGACACCGAGCTTATCCATGAGCGTCACGATCATAAGATGAATCTTCACAAGGTGCAGCTTTCCAAGAGAAGCCCGTTGCATCAGATTTCGCTGCTCGACTCGTTGTTCAAAGACAAATACGAGGCTATGGTAATTGCCATTCAACGTGGCAACGATTTCATTCTGAGCCCAGAAGCCTCCACAATATTCCATGAAAACGATATAGTCTGGTTTGTCAGCAATGACGAATCGGCCAAGATGATCAAACAAAAAGAGGAAATTTAACCATTTAAAAAGATAATCATGATAAGAAATTTTGTATACAGAGTCGTGGTATTCGCGCTACTCATGCTGACGTTTGTGCCGGCAGGCGCGCAGTCGTTCAATATAGTGAACAGCTCACGATCAAAATTGGAACTCAGCCTGAATATTGACGAATTCAGCCTTCAAGACGACAGCCGCGACGGATTGAGTGGACAGGCTATAGTACTTAACGGTATATTTCTGCCCAATGAAGCCGGAAAGCCTAATTTGCCAGTTTGCTCGCGCTACATCGCCATTCCACGAGGTGCCCAAGTGAGTGTAAACGTAAAAAATCAGGTTACCGAGACCCTGAACGAAGTTGAGTTGATGCCGGCACCCGAGCTGCCGCTCGACAACGACAACAGCCCGATGAGATACACCCGTGACGAAGCTGTCTATTCAACCGACGCCTTATTCCCTGCCGAGCCGATTTATACCTCTGAATCGTTGAAGATTCGTGATGTAGACGTCGTGTTGCTCAGCGTCACACCATTCCAGTATAATCCTGTTACCAAAGAGCTTGTGGTGACACGGAAATTAGAGCTGGAGCTCGACTTTGAGGGCGGTGACGGCACCTTCGGCGGCGACACACGCTACCGCAGCGACGCATGGGATCATATCATACGCGACATGGTTATCAACGAAAGTATGTTGCCCGAGGCCAACTACCGCCAGTTTATCAGAGAGGCTGTGGCTCGCGGTGACGAAGGCTGCGAATATCTTATCATCACCCCCGACAACGAACAATTTGTGCAGATTGCCGACTCAATCAAGCTTTTCCGCAATCAGCAAGGCATACTCACCGATGTGGTTACTGTCAGCGAATGCGGTGGCAACAACGGTGTGGCTATCCGCAACTACATCATCAATGCCTACAACAATTGGGACATCCCGCTTTCGGCAGTGCTTATACTCGGCGACCACTCAAGCGATAACACCCGTGGCGTAGTCTCCTACACCATGAACAACCATCCAGGTGGTGACGGATACAATCCTTACATCTCCGACCACAGATACAGTTGCGTCGACAACGACCATCTCCCCGACGTGGTGGTGGGCCGTATCACCGGACGCGACTATGAAGAATTGTACCACATGGTCAATAAAGACCTTCAATACGAGCGTCATCCTTCAACCAACCCGCGTTTTTACAACAAACCAATCACAGCCATGGGATTCCAACTTGATCGCTGGTTCCAACTTTGCTCGGAGATTATCAACGGATTCTTCGAATATGAGCTCGAGAAGGAGCCTGTCAGGGTCAACGCCATTTATCAAGGCACTCCGGGATCACAATGGTCGACAGCCGAATACACCAACTCTGTTGTCAACTATTTCGGGCCAGGCGGCATGGGATACATTCCTCAGCATATGTCGCATCTGACCAGCTGGGACGGCTCAGGCAACACGATCAACGATAACATAAACAAAGGATCTTTCATACTTCAGCACCGCGACCACGGTTCGGAGGAATTATGGGGCGAGCCTTCGTACAACATAGGTTACATCAACCGTTTGGCCAATCCCGATCTCACATACGTGATGTCTTGCAATTGCCTGACCGGACGATTCAACTACAACGGTCAGAACGGTTGCTTTGCCGAAGCTTTCCATCGTCATCAATACGGCGCTCTCGGCTTAATAGCTGCAACTCAAGTGTCTTATTCATTCCTCAACGACGTTTATGTATGGGGCATGTACGACAATATGTGGTCAGACTTCATGCCGCTTTACGGCACCGACCACCCTGCCGGCTTTATCCGTCCGGCATTTGCCAATGTCTCGGGTAAATACTACCTGCAACAGTCCAATTGGATTTCGTGGGGCGACGGGCGTGAAATCACATATTACCTCTTCCACCATCACGGCGATGTTTACATGAATCTCTATTCAGAAATGCCTCAGGAGCTTGAAGTAACCATGCTTCCGGTGATAGTGGAAGGATCTGTTCAATACCAGATTACAGCCACTGAAAATGCGACAATCTGTCTGACACACAATGGCGAAATCATAGGTCTGGACTTGGCGACCGGTCAGCCTCAAACATTATCGATCACTCCGCAGGAAGTTGGCAACGAGGTGGTTTTAACTGTCACTAAACAGAATTATTACAGGTATTCACGCAAGATTGCTGTTATACCGACCACCGGGCCATATCTTATCTTCAGCAGCTGTGAAGTAAACGACGCCGACCAGAACGGACAGCTTGACTTCAACGAAGACGCCTCTTTGGATGTAGCCATTCACAACGTTGGCTTCGACCATATCCAAAATGTCAACGTCGAGCTTACAACCGATTCGCCTTACGTGGATATTATCTCCTCAACCGCCACTTACGACGCTTTGAGCCCCGACGAGATAGTCAACAAAACCGATGCATTCAGCATTCATGTCATAGACGGTGTGCCCGATCAAACCAATATTTGGTTCCATCTGACAATGACAGACGGCAACATCACTTTTACCGATAAATTCAGCTTGATTGTCAACGCCCCTGTATTTGAAGTCACTAACCGAGTAATCAGAGACATGAATGACAACATAATCGACCGTTTGTATCGTTCTGAGAAGGCCAAGCTGACTTATACCGTCAAAAACAGCGGTCACAGCGTCAGCGATGCCGTGCGCAGCATACTGCTTCTGGAAGCGCCTGTCTTTGATTATGATAATTATATAGTTGACGTCGACAACATCGGGGCAAACGACAGCGTAGACGTCACATTTGTGTTAAGAGTGCTTGATGACGCTCCTGCCGGCGCAATCATTGGCGATTATGTAAAGGTTGTGTCAAACGGTTATCAAATCGAGTATAATTCCGAGTTACCTCTTGGCAACAGCACTGAAGATTTTGAAGCTGAAGCGCTTAACCCTCTGTTTGAATGGGCTAACAACAGCAATTGTCCATGGGTCAGAGACAGCATCGACCCTTACGAAGGCGATTATTGCTTTACAGCCACATCCATTTCATCAAGTAAGAAATCACGACTCGCCTTAGGTGTCGAAGCCGAAATAAGCGACGTATTCTCGTTCTATTACAAAGGCTCAGTCAACAGCGATGATGTTTTTACATTGCAGATCAACACCAACCACTTCACTCTTGACGGTGGCCCGGAATGGCAGCTATTCGAGCATCAGATACCTAGTGGCAAAAACCTTATCATTTTTACTTTTACGCGTAAAAGCAATGCGCCGGAAGGTTCAGCCTCTATCGACCTTATCAAACTGCCTCCGATGCATGTTGAAATCTACGATGTAGATGAAAATTACGATGAGAACAATCAGGTTACGGTGTATCCGAATCCTGGCGCCGACCAGTTGAACATCATCACATCCGGCGACAATCTAACGAAGATACAAATCTTTGATTTTCAAGGTAGAATGATACTCGAGAAAGAGTTGAACTGTATATCAACAACTATCAATACTGAAAATTGGAGCTCGGGAATTTATTTCTGGAAAGCAGACAGCACAACAGGAAAATGGATAAAATCAAGATAAGAAAAGGCTGGGACATACATTTAAAGGGTGAGGCCACGAAACAGACTGAAAGTTTCGAGCCAAGCTTGTGTGCGGTGAAACCCACCGATTTTATCGGTGTTTTGCCCAAAATGCATGTGGCCGAAGGTGACGAGGTAAAAACTGGCAGTGTGCTGTTTCACGATAAAAATAACGAGAAAGTTGTTTTCACCTCCCCTGTTTCAGGCAAGGTGAAAGCCATAGTAAGAGGTGAAAAAAGAGCTATTCTGCGTGTTGTGATTGAATCTGACGGCAAAAACGACAGCATTGATTTTGCCGCTGCCAATCCTCTGGATTTGTCACGCAATAAACTGATTGACAAGATGTTGCAAAGTGGCGTCTGGCCAATGATGCGTCAGCGTCCGTATGCGACAATAGCCAACCCCGACGACAAGCCGAAACACATTTTCGTTTCGATGTTCGACACGGCTCCGTTGGCGCCAGATTGCGGTTTTATCATTGAAAACCAGTACGATGCGTTGATTGAGGGAATCAATGTGCTTTCGAAATTGACTGAGGGCAACGTTTATATCAACGTTTGCAAAGACGTGCCATGGCGCGTCTCTACAGATGCAAAAAACGTGGTGATTACCGAATTCAGCGGTCCGCATCCCGCCGGCAATGTCGGAACACAGATAAATGCGCTGTCACCAATAAACAAAGGCGAAGTCGTGTGGTATTGCTACCCTCGGGATGTAGTCACAATAGGTAAACTGTTCCTCACAGGACGCTACGACAGCAGCCGGATTATCGCCACAACCGGATCGGCCGTACACAATCGGCATTACTATCAAACCCGCATAGGCGCCTGCCTCACTCCTGTTTTGGAAACTGAGGATAACTCCCGTATAATCAGCGGCAACGTGCTGACCGGCAGCAACATAACAAACGACGGATTTCTGGGGTTTTACGATAATCAGATAACGGTGATACCCGAAGGCAACAAGCACAAGCTTTTCGGTTGGCTACGCCCTGTTTTCAAGCGTTTTACCGATACCAATACCAATGGCGACACACGTCCTTACATCATGACAGGTCAATTTGAGAAGGTGTTTCCATTCGACATATACCCAATGCAGCTTATCAAAGCGTGTCTTATCAAAGATATCGACCAGATGGAGGAACTTGGCATATACGAGGTTGATGCCGAAGACTTTGCCTTGTGCGAGGTCATTGATCCGTCAAAGACCCCGATACAGCAAATAATACGTGAAGGGCTTGAATTTATCAGAAAGGAGACTAATTGATGGGATTGAGGAATTATATCGATAAAATCAAGCCAAACTTCGAGGCTGGAGGCAAATTTGCCAAATATCACTCAACTTTTGAGGCGTTTGAGACTTTTTTGTACACTCCCGACACTGTAACCGTCAACGGAGCCCACATACGCGACGCCAACGATATGAAACATTCGCTGATATCAGTTGTTTTCGCCCTTATCCCATGCTTCCTGTTCGGAACATGGAACATTGGCTATCAGCATTTTCTTTCGCTTGGTGCCGATGCAACATTCTGGCAGACAATCGGTTACGGCTTGCTGAGAATCATACCTTTGTATCTGGTCAGCTACGTAGTAGGCTTGGTCATTGAGTTCACATTCGCCGAAATACGCAAAGAGCCTGTCAATGAAGGCTATTTTGTGACGGGTTTTTTGATTCCGCTAATCATGCCCGTTGATGTGCCTCTGTGGATGTTGGCACTAGCCGTAGCTTTTGCGGTAATCATTGGCAAAGAGGTGTTTGGCGGCAGCGGCATGAATGTGGTGAACCCTGCATTGCTGGCAAGAGCATTTCTGTTCTTCTCATACCCCTCAAAGATGACAGGCGACAATGTGTGGATAGCCGATAAAGCTGATGCATACAGCGGAGCCACACCACTTGGGACAATCTTTAACGGTGGCAGTGTCAACGACTTGCCCAGCCTTTCGGATATGTTCATAGGCACAATTTCCGGAAGCATTGGCGAGACATCTAAAATTGCCGTCTTGATAGGTGGTATATTTTTGATTATCAGTGGCATAGCAAGTTTAAGAATAATAGTCGCAACCTTCATCGGCGCAATATCGATGAGTTTGCTAATTTCCGACATACCATTCTATTACCATCTGCTGATGGGCGGTTTCATGTTCGGCACATTCTTTATGGCCACCGATCCCGTGACAGCGGCTCAAACCAATATCGGCAAATGGATATACGGTTTCCTGATTGGAGCAATAGCGATACTGATACGTGTAGCAAATCCTGGCTATCCCGAAGGCATGATGTTGGCCATATTGCTACTCAACGTGTTTGCTCCGCTGATTGACTGGTGCGTTGTGGCATGCAACATACGTAAACGCAAAAAACGCTGGGCTGCAGCAGAAAGGAGTGACAAATGAGCGACCGTTACATTTTCCGTTACATAATCATTCTGGTGGCAATAGTGTCGGTGCTGCTCTCTGCCGCGGCAATGTGGCTACAGCCTTATCAACACAGAAATCAGGAAAACGAGAAACGTGTCAGCATCTTGAAGGCTGCCGGCATCACAGAAGTTAACAGCGACAACGTGGAGCAGCTTTTCAAGCAGCACTGCACCTCGGTGGTGGGAGGCGAACTTCCTATGTATACAATTGATAATCAGATTACCGTAATCCCGATGAAGGGCAATGGACTGTGGGGCCCGATTTGGGGATACATCGGCATAGCAGCCGACGGCAAGACTGTCACTGGCGCTGTTTTTGACCACAAATCCGAGACTCCGGGCTTGGGTGCTGAAATCACAACTGATTATTATCAATCACAATATAAAGGCAAACAATTGCAGCTCAACAACAATAACGTTAGCCTTGAGGTTGATGCCATTACCGGCGCCACTCGCACCTCGGTTGGCATCGAAAAGATGATTGATCAGACATTGAAGTTATATTTACCATATCTTGAAGGCAATGAGTAAGACTATAAACTTGATAACGGCTCCTCTCAGCAAAGCCAACCCGGTCACAGTGTTGATTCTGGGCATTTGCTCGGCATTGGCTGTTACGGCCAAGCTCAAGCCAGCCATAGTGATGGCGCTTTCAGTCACCGTGGTGACAGCTTTGTCAAACCTGATAATCTCATTGCTGCGCAAAGGTATACCTTCAAAAATACGCATCATTGTGCAGTTGATAGTAGTAGCCACTTTGGTGATATTGGTCGACCAGTTTTTGAAAGCCTTCATGTATGATGTCAGCAAGCAGCTGTCAGTGTTTGTGGGGCTTATCATCACCAATTGCATAGTGATGGGCCGTTTGGAAGCCTTTGCCATGGGCCACAAGCCTTTGGAGTCGCTGCTCGACGGCATCGGCAATGGGCTTGGATATGGATCAATACTCGTCATCGTGGCGTTTTTCCGTGAGCTGTTCGGCTCGGGAACCTTGCTTGGCTATCAAGTGATACCGCAAGGCTTGTACGATTTCGGATATATTAACAACGGCCTTATGATTTTACCACCTATGGCGCTGATAATCATAGGAATAATCATCTGGCTGCAAAAGCCTGAGGAGGATAGCAAATGATGGACGCAATGGGCATATTCTTCCGTTCGATTTTCATCGACAACATGGTTTTCGCCTACTTCCTGGGTATGTGTTCATTCCTGGCGGTTTCAAAGAACGTGAAGACTTCATTCGGACTGGGCGTGGCGGTTACTGTGGTGCTGCTGATAACAGTGCCGGTCAACTATCTTTTGGACAAATATGTACTTTCGGCAGGCGCTTTGTCGTGGCTGAATCCTGCATTTGCCGATGTCTCGCTTGATTTTCTCACCTTTATTCTCTTTATCGCAATAATTGCTGTGATAGTTCAGATTCTGGAGATGGTAATTGAAAAATACAGCCCGGCTTTATACAATTCGTTGGGCATCTTTCTGCCGTTGATAGCTGTCAACTGTGCGATTTTAGGCGCCAGCCTTTTTATGCAGGAAAAGAATTTCAGCTCGGTGGGTCAGTCGGTAGCATACGGATTAGGCTCGGGCCTAGGCTGGCTGCTCGCCATAGTCGGCATAGCCGCAATCAGGGAGAAAATCAGATACTCAAAGATACCAAGACGTCTTCAAGGCACAGGTATAGCATTCATTATCACAGGTTTAATGGGAATAGCATTCATGGCTTTCCTTGGAATAAGTTTCAGCTAAATGAGCAGCACATCTATCATATTACTCAGCGTTGCAGTATTTCTTATCGCGATTTTGATTCCGGTAACGGTCTTGATTTTTGTTCGGAAAAAGCTTACTCCTCAAGGAAAAGTTACGATTGACATCAACGACGAAAGGCATTTGGAGGTAGCTCCAGGAGGCACTCTTTTGCAAAGTCTGGCCGACCAGCAGATATTCCTTCCTTCGGCATGTGGCGGCAAGGGCAACTGTGGTATGTGCCTTTGTCAGGTGCTGGATGGCGGAGGTGCCATTTTACCCACCGAAAAGGGCTTTTTCAGCCGCAAAGAACAGATGGAGCACTGGCGGCTGGGCTGTCAGGTCAAAGTGCGTGAAAACCTTAAAATTCATATAAATCCGCAAATTTTCGGCATCAAGAAATGGGAATGCGAGGTTGTAAGCAACCGCAATATAGCGACATTTATCAAAGAGCTGGTAGTCAAGCTACCAGAAGGCGAGCATCTCAAATTTCAATCCGGAGGCTACATTCAGATTGATGTGCCTAAGATTACTATTAAATACAAAGACATTGATGTCGACGAGCAATATCGTGCCGATTGGGAAAAGTTCCATATGTTCGATCTTGTGATGAAGAACACCGAGCCACAATTCAGGGCATATTCAATGGCCAGCTATCCTGCCGAAGACACCATCATCAAGCTCAATGTTCGTATAGCCACGCCTCCTTTCGACAAGAAAAACGGCGGCTTTATGAAAGTAAATCCGGGCGTTTGCTCATCATATATATACTCATTGAAACCTGGTGATAAAATTACAATGAGCGGTCCTTACGGCGAGTTCCACATCAAAGACACCGATCACGAAATGGTGTTTATTGGCGGAGGCGCCGGAATGGCACCGATGCGTTCGCACATACTCGACCAATTCCTTACACGTCACACCACACGAAAAGCCTCATTCTGGTATGGTGGACGTTCGTTGCGGGAATTGTTCTATATCGACGACTTCAAGCAGATTGAGGCCGATAATCCGAACTTCAGTTTCAACATCGCGTTGTCGACTCCGCTACCGGAAGACAACTGGGAGGGTTATGTGGGCAACATACACGAGGTCTTGTTCGAGAATTATCTCAAGAATCATCCCGAACCAGAGGAAATAGAGTACTACCTCTGCGGACCACCAATGATGACACAGTCGGTATTGGCCATGCTCGACAGCTTGGGCGTGCCTAAAGAAAACATCATATTTGACGATTTTGGTGCTTAATTTTCACCCCACAACAGCATTCATCTAACCCCTGAATTGGGCATTTTGAGCACCAATAGGATTAACAAAAATTTTCATTCACCCCTAAATCGGCGTGTTTTACCCCTAAAAAGGGCATATTCAACCCATTTTTCACCCCATTCACCACAATTATTTTATTGGGTTATATTTATATATAATTTTGCGGCGTTGAAAAACAAGGCAAAATGGAAGAAAAACGCATTTTTGACATTCTGACAACTTATCTGCAAAAGCACCCCGATCAGCAAATTGCCCTCGCCAAGAAAGAAAACGGCCAGTGGCACAAATACAGCATCAAGGAATATGTCGAGACGACCAACATAATAAGCTATGCTCTCATTAAATTAGGCATACAAAAAGATGATAAAGTCGCCATCATCAGCAGCAACCGCCCTGAATGGAACATCATGGATATGGCCATCCAGCAGGTTGGAGCTGTCACAGTGCCAATCTACCCAACTATCAGCAAAGAAGACTACCGCGTTGTAATAAACAACAGCGAAGCCAAGTTCGTGATGGTTGAGGGTTTGTGCGTTTTGAACAAAATCGAGGATATCATGGGCGACATCCCGTCTTTGAAGATGATCTACACCTTTGTGAAACGTGGTGACTACCCTATCTGGGCTGATTTGCTTCAGTTAGGCCGTGAAAATCAGGATGTCGAAGAGCTTGAAAGACGCAAAGCCGCCGTAAAGAGCACAGATTGCGCCACAATTCTTTACACCTCTGGCACAACAGGCACTCCTAAGGGTGTGATGCTCTCACACGCAAACATCCTCGGTCAAATTGAGAATTTGCGCCAGACTCCGTCGCCTACTTCAACACGTGCTTTGAGTTTCCTGCCAATTTGCCACGCATACGAGAGAACACTCACCTATCTGTATCAATATCTTGGAATGTCGGTTTATTACGCCGAAAGCGTCGCCACCATTGCCAACGACATGAAGGAAATCCATCCTACCATGATGACATGCGTGCCACGTCTGCTGGAAAAGATTTACCTCAAGGTAAGACAATCTGGACAGAGCCAGAAAGGTCTCTCAAAGAACATATTCTACTGGGCCATGAACCTTGCAGAGCAATACACCGTCGACGGACGCAGCTGGTTCTATAACCAGAAACTGAAGCTTGCCGACAAGCTTGTTTACAGCAAGATTCGCGAAAAACTCGGTGCCGATTGCTTCGATATCATCGTTTCAGGAGCAGCTAGCATTCAGCCTAATATCTCAGCATTCTTCTCAGCCATCAAGATGCCTGTTTACGAAGGCTACGGTATGACAGAATGCTCACCTGTTATCTGCACCAGCTGCAACCTGCCTCATGGTCGTGAAGCTGGATTTGTCGGCCCCGCATTGCCAGGCGTTGAGGTGAAAATCGCTGAAAACGGCGAGATTATCTGCCGCGGTCACAACGTGATGATGGGCTATTACAAACAGCCTGAACTCACAGCCGAAGTTATCGACAAGGACGGCTGGTTCCACACAGGCGACCTCGGAGCTGTCAACGAATACGGCAACTTCAAGATTACAGGCCGCATGAAGAACCTTTTCAAGACCTCGTTAGGAAAATATATCAACCCTGATATGATTGAGACCAAGTTCACCGAATCGGGATTCTTCGAAAACGTAGTGGTAATTGGCGAAAACGAGAAATTCGCAGCGGCTTTGATAGTCCCTGACTTCTCATTCCTGAAGGATTGGTGCGCAAAGCATGAGATAAAGTTCACGACCAACGAAGCAATGATCAACCTGAAGGAGGTGAAAGACCGCCTGATGAAAGAGGTTCAAAAGATTAACGCTTTCTTCGGTGACACTGAAAAGATCAAGCGCTTCAAGTTCCTCGCTGACGAGTGGAGTACCGCTAACGGCATTCTCACCCCTACCTTGAAGGTGAAACGCTCGGTTATCCTTGACAAATACAAGGATGTGATTGCAAGGATGTATCAGGGAGGAGATTGATTTAGTGTAGAGTTATTTCAACGCGGCGATTCTGCGCCTTGTGTTCTTCCGAATCGTTGGGTTTGATTGGATTGTTTGAGCCACAACCAATAACTCTTAATCTATCTTCAAAAATACCTTTATTAATTAATGCCTCTTTAATCGAATTGGCACGGTCTTGTGACAGTTTTTGGTTATGTTCTTCAGTGCCGGAATTATCAGTGAAACCTGAGATTTCGATAGTTATTAAAGGGTTTTCTTTTAGGAAAATGGCGAGCGAGTCGATTGCCGCGAACGACGATTCCTGCAGCACTGCGCTGTCGAACTCGAAGTTGATGTTGCGCATCACGAAATGAGTGGTATCGACGATTTCTGGAACATTTATATCTTCATAATCAAAGACATAGATATCGTAACCACCGAAACCGCCGTCACGGTCGGATGAGACATAGCATTTCTTGCTATCTGAACTGACCACAAAACTGATTTCGTTTTTGTCGGAATTGACAGGTGCGCCAAGGTTTACGGGCTGGCTCCATGTGCCATTGAGCAGCTTGCGACACACAAAAATATCGTAGCCACCCATGCCGTTATGACCTTCCGACGCGAAAAACAATGTTCTGCCGTCGGGATGGATGAATGGCGCCATCTCGCCAAAGCGGGTATTGATGCTTGTGACTGGCTTAGGGCTACCCAACCGCCTATCGGAAAAGCGGCTATAATAAATATTGCTCTTGTTGTTTCGGGTGTCGCGCACAAAATACATTTCCTTGTCGTCAGCACTGATGCAAGGCTGAGATTCCATAGTGGCCGAGTTGATGGGTTGGCCAATATTTATCGGCTCACTCCATTGATTATCAACGTATTCAGATTTATAAATATCGCCTCTTCCATAGCCTCCGGGATAATCGATACCGACGAAATACAAGGTTTTCATGTCGGATGAGAAGCGCATGGCACCAATCCAATATTCGTTGTGCCAGCCAAGATTGAGAGGCTCAGCAAGCATGTATTGCCCATCAATAATCTTTGAAACAAAAACAAACTCATTGCCGCTACGACGGGTGAAGACTATGCTGTCTGTAAACACTTGATTGATGTACTCATCACCCTCGGTGTTCACGTTAGGACCGAGGTTCTGGGCACAAACAATAATTGGTGCCAATGCAGTGAGCACTAGCACCAATATATTGATTATCAATCTATAAACGAGTTTATTCAAATCGTTTTATCTTCTTTTTTTAGCTTGCAAAGTGTTGTAAAGCAGCTCTACGATTGTCATAGGTCCAACGCCACCAGGCACCGGGGTGATTTTCGATGCCACCTTTGCCACCTCATCGAAATCGACATCGCCTTCAATGCGGTAGCCTTTTTCAGTAGTATTGTCTTCAATGCGGTGGATACCGACGTCGATAACGACAGCGCCCGGTTTCACCATATCAGCCTTGAGGAACAACGGTTTGCCGATAGCGACAACCAAAATATCGGCCTGACGTGTTATCTCAGGAAGGTTTTGTGTCTTACTGTGGCAGATGGTCACAGTGGCATCGGCACCCTTGCGTGAAAGCATCACACTGATTGGGGTTCCCACTATGTTGGAACGGCCTAAAACCACCACATGCTTGCCAGCTGTCTCGATACCGCTGCGTTTCAAAAGCTCGACTATACCGGCTGGTGTCGCAGGCAGGAAGCAAGGCTCGCCAAGCTGCATCAAACCGATGTTGTGAGGTGTGAAACCATCGACATCCTTCTTCGGGTTGATTGAGTGGATAACCTTGGTCTCGTTGATATGCTTTGGCAATGGCAGCTGGATGATGTAACCGTCGATTTCCTCGTCTTTGTTAAGAAAATCGATAAGTTTCAGCAACTCGTCCTCGGAGGTGTTCTCCGGGAGGCGATAAACTGAGCTTGTCATTCCCACGCTCTGGCAGGCCTTTTCTTTTGACGCGACGTAAGTCTTGGAGGCACCGTCCTCGCCCACTATCACAGCCGCGAGATGCGGAGCGTCCATGCCCTTGTCCAACATTCCGGCCACTTCAGCCGCGATTTCTTTTTTCATTGCATCGGCGATGGCTTTACCGTCGATGATTTTATCTTCTATATTCATCTTTTAACTTTTAACTATCAACTATCAACTCTAAACTAGCGTCTGCGTTTAGCTTGCTGCATCATCTGCATCATCTTCTTGGCGCCACCGGTCGAGACCATGCGCATCATCTTTGAGGTTTCTTCGAACTGCTTGATAAGACGGTTCACCTCTTCGATGCTGTTGCCCGAGCCTTTTGCGATTCTGCGCTTGCGGCTTCCGTTCATGATTTTCGGGTCCTCGCGTTCAGCAGGTGTCATCGAACCGATTATTGCCTCAATGCTCTTGAATGCGTCCTCATCGATATCTTCATCTTTGATTTTATTCATTCCCGGAATCATGCCAGCGAGGTCTTTGATGCTTCCCATCTTCTTGATTTGCTGAATCTGCTTGAGGAAGTCGTTATAATTGAACTCGTTCTTGGCGAGTTTTTTCTTCAACTTGGCAGCTTCGTCGGCATCAAACTGTTCCTGTGCTTTTTCAACGAGTGAGACTATATCGCCCATGCCCAGGATACGGTCGGCCATACGTTTCGGGTAGAAGATGTCGAGGGCGTCCATCTTTTCGCCCAGACCCACGAACTTGATAGGTTTCTCAACGACTGTGCGGATTGTAAGAGCTGCACCGCCACGTGTGTCACCATCAAGTTTGGTGAGCACCACGCCGTCGAAGTCGAGACGGTCGTTGAAGGCTTTGGCTGTGTTCACAGCGTCCTGACCTGTCATGGCATCGACCACGAACAAGGTTTCCTGCGGCTTCACTGTCTCTTTGATCTTCGCTATCTCGTTCATCATCTCCTCGTCGACAGCCAGACGGCCGGCGGTATCGATGATGACCACGTTCTTGTTCTGAGCCTTGGCATGCTCGATGGCGCGCTGGGCAATCTGAACCGGGTTTTTATTGCCTTCTTCAGAATAAACTTCAACGCCTACCTGCTCGCCGAGCACCTTCAACTGGTCGATAGCAGCCGGACGATAGACGTCGCCAGCCACCAGCAACACGCTCTTGCTCTTCTTTGTCTTGAGATAATTGGCCAGCTTGGCCGAGAATGTGGTTTTACCGGAACCCTGCAAACCCGCGATAAGCACTACAGCCGGATTACCTTTGATGTTAATCTCGGTATGTTCGCCACCCATCAGTTCGGCCAGTTCGTCGTGCACAATCTTCACCATCAACTGGCTTGGCGAAACAGCTGTCAAAATCTTCTGACCGATGGCTTTTTCCTTGATGTCGTTGGTTACATCCTTGGCGATTTTATAGCTGACATCGGCATCGAGAAGGGCTTTACGCACCTCCTTAACTGTCTCAGCCACATTGATTTCAGTGATATATCCCTGTCCTTTCAGAACCTTAAAAGAACGTTCCAGTTTCTCGGTTAATCCTTCAAACATACCTTACTTTTTCTAATTATTACAAACTGCAAAAATACAAATATTTTTTAATATCTGTTAAACAAATCGAAATGATATTGCATATAGGCTTTGCCCTGACGCTCAAGCTGTCCGAGGCTGTCGGCACGCCCGTTGCCAGTCAATATATATTCGCCCTCGTCGGTTTTCCAGCCTAGGCCTTCGTTCAACTCGAAGAACGCGAATGGGCGGTAACATGTGTTAAACACATCTTTGCTCCAGAAAAATTCTTCGTGGCTGAGGCCGAGCTGCGCCAGAATGGTAGCCGGCACATCGGTGTTGCCGCAAATCTTGTCGAAAGTACAGCCGCGAAGCGTATCGACAAGTGGTTCGCCGTATATCAGCAGCGGAATCTTGTGATATTCAAACGATTCCAAAGGATAATTCTTATACGACGGATGACTATGGTCGGCCATAAACAGAAACAGCGTGTTGTCGTACCACGGCTGCTGTTTTGCCCTGTCCATAAACAGTTTCAGAGCTATGTCGGTGTATTTCCCTGAATTCACGAACTGTTTTTCCAACTCGGGCCACTCCAGCTGATCGAATATCTTCGGGAAATCGTAAGGCGAATGCGTGCTCAGCGTGAAAATGGTGGTAAAGAACGGCTCAGGCTGACTGTTCAGGTCTTTGGCAGCCCAAGGCAGCATGTCGGCATCATGAATACCCAACTTGCCCTTGTGGAAATTGGCTTTTACATCCTTGCCTTCCACGATACGGTCGAGCTCGTTGTAGCGCAGATACGACATGATATTGCCGTAATTCAGTTCTCCGCCGAAATAAAAACTAGTGTAATATCCCGAAGCGTCAAGAGGCTTCACTATCGAAGGGATGGCGTAATACTTCTCGGGATGGTTGGTGATGGTGGTCACCGGCAAACCTGGCAAACCGCCGTAAATCGAAGCGATTGCCTGCTGTGAACGATTGGCCGACGCATAAAAATTGGTAAACAGCAGTCCGTCTTTCTCAAGTTCGTGGAAATTAGGCGTTATCGTGGAATCGCCGCCCAACGACTCGATCAGGTCGGCCGACCAGCTTTCGAGAAGGATTATCAGGATGTTGGGTTTTTCAGTTTTGATAATCCTAACCGTGGAATCACATTCCACCTGATGTGTTTCAATTGTAATGGCCTCGGCTGTGGAATCGTCCATGAAATTGAAATGCGCCTTAGGATCGATATTCTTTGAATTGGATATGTTTTCCATGATGTTGTAGCCGGGATTCACTGTCATTATGTTGACAATCTTGTAATTGCTGAAATATCCCGAACTGGTGGAAATTGGTATCTCGCCCAAGCCGCCGCGCATTCCGACAAACATCAGGCCAAACACAATCACAAAAGCTGCCGGATAAAAAGCCCAATGAATCTGCTGAGTTACTACCACTTCAGTGGTCGGCTCAATCCAACGGACATACCACCAGCAAAACAGCAAAGTGAAGCATGCCCAAAGCGAAATCAGCAGAGTGGTTTGCTGGGTTGAGGCTGTATTGACCACTTCGGAAGGATTCTCCAGATAGACCAATGCCTTGTAATTCAGCTTAGTCCCCCATTCGCCATAGATTCCGATCTCTCCCATCACTATCAGCACGTAAATGGCTATCATAACGTAGAAATACCATCTAACCCAACGATAGCTTGTGTTTTTGTTGAAACACATCAGAATAAACATCACAAGGGCCGGCAGCGGCATTATGTAGCATGCCGATGCGATATCCAATGGCAAAGCCTTGTAGGCACTTCTGACAATATCGACAAACGGCACCATGTCGGCTTTCACCAAAGGCCAATAATTAGCCAAGAATATGATTCTCATTATGGCGAACATCACAAGCAGAAACGCCAACATTTTCAAGAGATATATAAAATACCTTTTCATAAGAGTAAATTTTTGCAAAAATAATAAAAAGCTATTAGACATTAGTTTTTTTGTTATAAAAATGATTATTTTTGCACAACTAAATTTTTTCATCATGGTTAAGGAAAATTTGGAAAAAATCAGAGCTACCGTTCCGTCAGGAGTGACGCTGGTAGCTGTTTCAAAAACTAAGCCCGTAGAGGACATTCAAGAAGCTTATGAGGCCGGCCAGCGCGTATTCGGCGAGAACCATGCCCTTGAAATGCGCGACAAACACGAAGTTTTGCCCAAGGACATCGACTGGCATTTTATCGGTCATCTGCAGACTAACAAAATCAAATACATCATTGGCTTTACAAGGATGATTCATTCAATCGACACCTTCAATCTGCTGCAAGCCGTCAACAAAGAAGCGGCCAAGCACCACCGGGTTGTCGACTGTCTGCTGCAGTTCCACATAGCCGAGGAAGAGACCAAATTCGGCCTCAGCATGGATGAAGCCGAGGAAATTTTGAATTCGGACATTTTCAAGGCGATGAACAACGTGCGTATTTGCGGTGTGATGGGAATGGCCACCAACACCGACAATATGGCGCAGGTACGCAAGGAATTCAAGCATCTGAAAGAGATTTTCGAGACTTTGAAAGCCAAGCATTTCGCAGGCTGCGAATGGTTTAAGGAGATTTCGATGGGAATGTCGCACGACTACCCGATTGCCATTGAAGAAGGTTCGACGATGGTGAGGGTTGGAAGTAAAATTTTTGGAGAAAGAGTTTATAAAGTTTAGAGTTGAGAGTTTAGAGTTTAGAGTTGAGAGTAGTTTTTAAGTTTAAAGTAGAGACGGTCGGTCGACCGTCTAAAGATTTATAAGTTATGGAAAATTTTAATGCAAAGGAAGTAAAAGACCGTGTGGTTCAATGGATTAGAGACTGGTTTGAACAGAACGGCAAAGGTTGCAACGCTGTAGTCGCGGTTTCGGGCGGCAAGGACAGCTCGATAGTGGCAGGGTTGTGCGTAGAGGCGCTCGGCAAAGACCGCGTTTACGGTGTGACAATGCCAAACGGAGTGCAGAAAGACATCTCCGACAGCATGAAACTCATAAATCACCTTGGAATTAAATATTGCTGTGTTAATATAGGTGAAACATACAACGCCTTGATGAAAGAGGTAAAAGAGCAACTCGGAACTCTCGGCAAAGACGTTGCAAACCAGACAGTTATCAACATGCCTCCACGCCTGAGGATGACCGCTGCCTACGCGGTGTCGCAATCGGTTAACGGCCGCGTGGCCAACACCTGTAACCTTTCGGAAGACTGGGTGGGCTACAGCACACGCTACGGTGACGCAGCCGGCGACTTCTCTCCTCTGGGCGGTCTGACAGTGCAGGAAGTGAAAGCCATAGGCAAAGAACTGGGATTGCCTATCGAATTGGTTGAAAAGACTCCGTCGGACGGACTTTGCGGCAAGAGCGACGAGGACAACCTCGGCTTCACCTACGCCACATTGGACAAATACATCCGCACCGGTGTTTGCGAGGATCCCGTCATCAAAGCCAAGATCGATGACAAGCACGCTAAGAATCTGTTCAAGCTGGAACCGATTCCGCATTTTAGTCTTTAGTCGTTAGTCTTTAGTTGTGGACTAACGAACGAGGCGAACTGAATAGCCTTCAGCTCTCCAAAATTCGTTATAAGAGAAGCCACTACTTGACTTTACACCCACATAAGTTGCATAGTTTGTATTATTGCTTCTATATGCTTGTGTAGATGTCCAGTATCTGCCCTCACTGTCTATTGAGCGCACTTTTTTAGCTTCACGATATCCGGCTGCCGGCAGGAACAAGGCTCCATTTTCATCCAAGAAAGCCTCAAGTTCTTGTTCTGTCTCAAAAACATTATCAGACCAGACAGGAGTATTTCCTTGCATGCCGACCACATCTCCACTTATTCCCTCAGGAATAAATATCGCGCCTCTTACACCATAAACTCCATTTTTTACCACCACTGCTCCTGCTTGTTTACCATATGCATCGAAACGGCATTTGAGCAAATAGTCCCATTCTTCTCTGGTAAGCAAGCGCCAATTGTATCCTTCATTATTAGGCACGACAGCGCCCCAATCAGAATGGTTGGCTATCGACAAATTATGGTCACCGGTCGGGCCATAGGTATCATTACCCCAAATTGTGTTATAAGGCATGTAATAATTTTGATTACCATTATAACATACATCTTGCATGCCTGTACAACCCCAGCCGAACAAACTTACGACATCCTTATTGCCATAATTGTCAGTGCAATAAGATGTGGCATTCGTTTCAACCATATCATATTGGTGCTCCATAAAGCTCCACTCATATCCATCAGCCCACGTGGCACCTGTTTTGGTACACTTCAGGTTGCCCGGAGCAAAATGCACAGCGTTGGCATTGGCACTAACGACAAACACTTTATTATCTTTGTTACTTTCAGTGTTGTTTACCGCAACAGCATCCGCGCCATAAAGAAAATTATTGGTCGTTGACAATTCAGGGACTGTAACACCTTTATAATAATCATATATTTCCACATCGACATCAGAGCCTGTATATGTATAGCTTTCAGTTCTGTTGTAGACCATTCCCATCGATTTTCTTTCCACAGCACTTAAAAGCAGAATTCCCCATTTTTTTGTTGCATCAGACGCATAAAGGGTGATGGCGTCGAGTTTTTCGGTAGGAGTTATACTATGATTTGTGAAATCGATCTTTGCTTCACAAAGCATGTTGCTTATCTTTACTTTTTTATTTGTAGCTTCGGCAAAATCAAACTCCACCAAAGCGCATTGGTTGGAAAGCCAGCAATTATATGACGTCTCGCCCTCGATATATTCAGAGTGTCCCATCGAAAGCACAGGAAGCTTGCCGCCCTGATTGCTGATATCGACAGTCAACGACTGAGTATCTGTCGCAAGATCATCTGTCATCAGTCCACCAAGGAAATAAAAATACAGATCATCGGCAGGATCATTGACGGTGATGTCGCCCGTGAATGGCTCATCGTCGGCAATGCATGACAGCTTACCCGCATAACGTCCGCCATTACTGACATAAATAACATCTCCCGCTTGATAAATCACAGGCACATAGCCTGATCCAGGCTCAATAATATGTCGGCCACCACCCATATTTAAGGTAATATGTACAGTTTCACCATTATTGATTAATGTTTCAGGATTTTTCCTGCATTGCGTAAAGGCGAGCGTCAGTGTGCAAGCCATCAAACAAAAGGCAGCATTTTTAACTGTGCGTCTGCCACGCAATACGGAATACCCCACTCCGGCAACCAGCATTATCAGCAGACCACTGCCGACTGGTACCAAACCACCTTGCAATCCAAAGCCGATATGAATTATTGTATTTTCACCAAATGGCTCATTATAAAGCCCATAAAGCACTGTTATATCACGATTATTGGTATCGTCAAAGTCATTACGGTAAAAAGAGTCGATTTGTGCGTTTAATGAAGTCGGCAATAGCGCCCCAAGCGCTATTGCCGCACAAATCACGAAGTTTTGCAACTTCGATGCGTTCGTTTTCATTGTATATTTTAAAATGGTTAATTCGGCTGCAAAAATAGATCATTTACACGACAAGAAATTTATTCTGCGTGTATTTCGTTTTATTCTGCGTGTAAAAAATTTTACTCTCGGTGTATTTTTTTATTCTGCGTGTATTTTTCGCGCCATTTTTATCAATAATGCGATAATTCCGGCGTAAATCAGCCAAAGCACGGCTGTCCACAGATAAGAAATGTGATCCAGACGTTGTTTATCAACAACAGGGCTCTCATGACGGGTGACAGGATTAAGCCACATTGTTGTGCCGTCGAAGAACGTCACGACCGTGCGTACATACTGGTCGGAGGGTTGGATACTGTATGCCGCATTGAAAATCGAATCGTTTGCATCATAGCAATCAGCCTTTAAAATCATTCCGTTTTGCCCGATAAACTCAGCTTTTTTTATTGGTTTGGTGACATTGACATCGAAGCGCCCGCCATTGAGTTGGGCATGATTCAGTCGAGGCATGTCGCGCTTGAAACGCTCAACTTTGTCATCCATCGTCTCCTTACGGTCAAGTTTGAAATCAATGCCGACTGTTTTTCCCGAAAGCAAGGCATCATACAGCTGATTGGCATCGTTTTCCTTGGCATTCAGATAAGTTATTCTCAATGCTATATCATTGACTTTCAGCACATCGTGAGTATCATCATCGGCAATGAGATAGACAAGATGACCGTTGGAAAGCGCCATATCCCAGTGTTCAGGCGAGTTGACGAAGCCGTTCAAAACCTCCAAAACCTTATAATTGCTGAGATATTTCATGTCGCGCACATTATAGCTGCCATCAACGAAACTCGGATGAGCCACTGCCACCACCCTATTCTGCTCGCCTAACTTATTGAGCATGTGCTGCTTATGACTCAAAGTCTGATAGAAGAAATAATCGATTCGGCGCACTTTCTTGGTTCCGAGGCACACCTGATGGATTTTCCACACATTGTAACCATGCTCGTAAGCGGGTATAAAGCCTGGGTCGCGGCCTTCTTCGTAGCCATTCACCTTATTATAATCGGAAATTCCGACATGGTCATATCCGAACATACGATACATGCTGTCGTAAACCTCGTTGCCATTATTCCGGCCATTGGTCACGCCGCCATACTGACGTGTATGCCCGTGAAAATTGCAGCATTTCCACCAGGTTGAGTCGATATCCTGGTATGGGTTGTGAAGATAATCGCCATGGAAAGGCACCGGCTCGTCAAAGACGTAAACAGGCACTAAAATATTCATCGCCACTAGGATTGCGACAAAGATTCCAGCGATATATAGGAAGAATTTTAAAGCCTTTTTCATAACTACAAAATTACATATATTTTTTAAATTGGTGATTGAATTTTTTTGATATTTTTGCGCTATGAAAAATAGGAATTATTTAGTTCATATTGCAGGCGTTATCGCTATGATTATCTGGGGATTATCGTTCATCTGGTCGACACAGGTTTACCGTAATCTCAACCCCACGGCGACAATATTTTTACGCCTTGTGATTGCAACAATTTTCTTTACAGCTATACTTTTCATTTTCGGATTAAACGAGAAGGTCGAGCGCAAGCACCTCGGGCTGTTCGCGTTGGCGGCAATGTTCGAGCCGTTTTTGTACTTTATTTTCGAGGGATATGGTCTGAAAAACACCTCTCCTATCATCGGTTCGGCTATTATCGCGATGATACCGCTGGTGACGCCTATCGCGGCATCGCTTTTCCTGAAAGAACGGCTTTCGGCGATGAATATCGTCGGTTTGATTGTGTCGTTCCTAGGTGTGATGGTGATGCTGATGAACAAAAACCTCGAGTTTGTGGCATCGACCAAAGGAGTAATCTTTTTATTCTGCGCCGTGTTGGTGGCAGTAGGTTATTCCATCTCTTTGGCCAAGTTGACAAAGCTATATAAACCATTGACAATCACATGGATGCAGAACATCGTCGGTATGATATATTTCATTCCGTTGACGATTATTATAGAACAGTTTGAGCCATCGAATTTCGGCAATGTGAGCGAGTATATATTTCCGTTGGTATGTCTTGGCGTACTTTGCAGCGCCGTCGCCTACTCGTTGTGGGCGTTCGCATTTAGCAAACTTGGCGCATCGAGAGCCAACGTGTATAGCAATTTAATCCCTGTGTTCACTGGCATTTTCAGTTTCATTTTGGGTATTGAGGCGCTGTCAAGCAACAAGATTTTAGGCATTGTGATGGTTGTTGTAGGTTTGATTTTCTCACAGTTAAAAAAGAAGGAGGCAAGGGTATGATAACGAGCAAGACAAATCCTAAGATTAAGAATATCATCAAGTTAGAGAAAGCTTCGGAGCGTCGTGAGCAAAATCGCATCCTCATTGAGGGAAGGCGCGAAATCGAGCGCGCCGTCGCCTGTGGCTTTGAAATCGACACGTTGTTTATTTGTCCCGACATCGCAAAAGACGGCGCTGGAATGACGGCGCGCTCGATTGAGGAAGTCTCGTTGGAAGTGTTCGAAAAAATCGCCTATCGCGAAGGCAGCGACGGACTTCTTGCAGTAGCCATCCCCAAATACGCTGACCTAAAAGCGTTTAAGCCTAAGAAAAAGAATCCGCTCATCATCGTTTTGGAGACAGTTGAAAAGCCTGGAAATTTAGGCGCTGTGATGCGCACCGCCGACGCAGCAGGCGTTGACGCTGTAATCATTGCCGACCCGAGAACCGACTTATATAATCCAAACGCTATCCGTGCCAGCGTGGGCTGCATCTTCTCGGTGCCGCTGTTCGCATGCTCGTCGGAAGAATGCATTAAATGGCTGAAAGACAATAACATAACAATATATTGCACATATCTTAAAGCTTCAATTGATTACCTTGACGCCGACTTCAAGAAGGCATCAGCCATCGTGATGGGAACCGAGGCAACTGGCATCTCGCAGCAATGGGTTGACGCCGCCGACCAGAACATCATCATTCCAATGAATGGCATCGCCGACTCTTTGAATGTTAGCGTAACGACGGCGATTGTAACGTTTGAAGCAGTGAGACAACGAAGAGACGGAAAACTATGCAAGGCATCACGAATGTAAGACCTCAAGGGCTTACCCTGAAGTGAGGCTTTGCATAGTTTGGAGTCATTTTGAATAGTTTAGAGTTTAAAGTTTAGAGTTTAGAGTAGTTGAAAAAGTTTAAAGTTGAAGAGTTTAATAGTGTAAACGTATTAAATATTGAAGATATTAAGACGGAAAACTATGCAAGGCATCACGAATGTAAGACCTCAAGGGCTTACCCTGAAGTGAGGCTTTGCATAGTTTGGAGTCATCTTGAATAGTTTAGAGTTTAAAGTTTAGAGTTTAGAGTAGTTGAAAAAGTTTAAAGTTGATAGTTAAAAGTGTATTATCATAATGGAAAATAATCAATATAGTAAGAATTTCAAGGTGATGTCGAGTTATTGCGACAGCGTGAACAGGCTGAGTCCTTTTATGATGCAGACCTTGTTTGAGGAATTGGCTGATGCCAACGCCACACAGCTCGGCATCGACCAGCCCACTCTTGGCGAACGCGACAACGCCTTCTGGGTGGTGCGCCGCATAAAATTCGAGTTCCGCAGTGTTGTGAAAGACCACGACGACGTGATTTTGAAAACCTGGCCTTCGGGACCTGAAGTTTTGAAATGTTTCCGTTCGTACCAAATCTTAAAACCCAACATGGAGCCTGCCGTGAACAGCTTGGCGGAATGGGTTATTTTGGACAAGGAGACGCGTCGCCTTAGAAAAACAGACAGCGTACAATATCCTGACATTCAATTTATTACGGAAAAAGCTTGCGAGCCCACCTTCAAGAAATTCAAAGACACTTTCACCGAAAGCGACTTCGTCTACGAGAAGACAATACGCGCCTGCGACATCGATATCTCACATCACACCAACAACACAAAATATTGCATGATGGTGCTCGACTCATTCTCTATCAAGGAGTTGGAAGCCATGACTATCAAAGAGATGGAGATACATTACGAAGCCGAAAGCCTGGAATGCGATGTGCTGCGCATATACCGCCAAAAAGTCGACGACGAGTGGCAGTTTGCAATAAAGAGAAACGGAAAAGTCATCAGCTACGCAAGTATTAAAATTTAAAGATTAGGCTTTATTATTTAAAATTATTCATTAATTTTGCAAAAATTTGGGAACGAGATGAAGCATATTTTCATTGTCAATACTGTTGCTGGCGAGCATTCGTGCCTTAAAGAGGTGAAGAATGCGATTGCTAACGAAAAAGAAGTTATTGATTATGAAATATTTACGCCCGATTCAGCAAAAGACAACATCGAGCAAATAAAGTCGTACCTCGAGGCTCATCCCGACGAGGAAGTGCGGTTTTACGCTTGCGGCGGAGACGGCACGCTCAACAAGGTGGCAAGCGCCGTCTACGGCTATCAAAATGCAAGTTTGGCTGTTTTAGCTTACGGCAGTGGCAACGACTACATCAAGTATTACGCTGATTTGCAAACGTTTAGAGATGTGGAGAAGGAAATGCACGGCACTGAACATCGTGTCGACATCATGCAGGTTAACGAAAGGTTTGCAATCAATGCCACTCATTTCGGGTTGGATTCTGTGGTTGCGAAGATGATGCATAAAATCCGCCGCTACCCTATTATTGGAGGCAAAATGTGCTACCCTATCGCGGTATTCTGGGCGTTTTTGACAGGAATGCGTACTCGTTGCACTGTTTATGCCGATGGCGAAAAACTCAATAACGGAAAGATTTGTCTGTGCACCATTGCCAACGGCCGTTACGTAGGCGGCAGCTACAAATGCGCTCCTCGTTCAGTGAACGACGACGGACTGCTTGAAGTTTGTCTAATCAAGCCTGTTTCGAGAATAAAATTCGCATTGTTCAAGAAATATTACACCAACGGCACGCATCTCGACAATCCGAAATTCATGAAATATGTGGTTTATCGCAGAGCGAAACAGGTGGTGATTGAAGGCGGAAAAGGATTCTGCGTATCATTGGACGGAGAAATTATGGAAGGAGAAAAAATTGTAGTGGAAAATAAGCAACAGGCGATACGATTCATTGTTCCGTAGAGACGATGATCGTCTGTACAATTAATTAGGAATTAAATTAAAGATTAAAAATATAATTATCATGATTGCAAAAGAATTATTAAATCCGAAAAGCATCGTTGTATGCGGTGCATCGAGTGACATTCACAAACCTGGTGGAAAAGCATTGAAAAACCTGTTGGAAAGCCCGTTCAGAGGTCCTGTTTATGCAGTGAACCCTAAAGAAACCGAGGTGCAAGGCGTAAAATGCTACGCAAGCGTCAACGACCTTCCGCAGGTGGACTGCGCCATCATCTGCATCGCCGCCAAGTTCTGCGCTCAGACAGTCGATGTATTGGCAAAAGAGAAAGGCTGCAAAGGCTTTATCATCATCAGCGCCGGATTCTCAGAAGAGAACCACGAGGGTGCTTTGATCGAAAAACATATCGTCGACACCATCAACAGCGTCGGCGGCAGCTTGATCGGTCCTAACTGCACCGGATTCCTCAACGTGAACTATGCAGGATGCTTCGACACTCCTATCCCAACCCTCGACCCTCATGGAGTCGATTTCATCACAGGATCAGGTGCAACAGCAGTGTTCATTAAGGAATACGGCATCAGCAACGGTTTGAAATTCAACAGCGTTTGGGCTGTTGGTAACAGCGCTCAGCTCGGTATTGAGGACGTTTTGGAGCACTTGGACGAGACCTTCGACCCTGTGAAGTCGAGCCGTGTCATCATGCTTTACATGGAAAAGATAGGCGACCCGCAGAGATTGCTCAAACATTCACGCAGCCTTATCAACAAAGGATGCCATATCGCAGCCATCAAGAGCGGCAACAGCGCTGCCGGCTCACGTGCCGCTTCGTCACACACTGGCGCTTTGGCCACCAGCGACGCTGCTGTTGATGCATTGTTCCGCAAGGCTGGCATCGTGCGCTGCCAAAACCGTCAGGAGCTGACAACAGTATGCGCTGTCTTCATGCATCCTGAAATCAAAGGTAAACGCTGCGCCGTCATCACACACGCCGGCGGTCCGGCTGTCATGCTCACCGACGTTTTAAGCAACGGTGGCATGGAAGTTCCTTCATTGAAAGAACACCCGGCAAGCCCTGCCCTGTTAGAGAAACTTTTCGGCGGCTCGTCAGTGGGTAACCCTATCGACTTCCTCGCCACAGGAACAGCTGAGCAACTCGGATATATCATCGACACTGTCGAGAACGAATACACAGATATCGACTTCTCAGTGGTCATCTTCGGCTCACCTGGATTGTTCAGCAACAAAGAGGTTTACGACCTGCTGGATGAAAAGATGAAGACCTGCAAGAAGCCTATCTTCCCAGTGTTGCCCTCAATCATTAACGTGAAGGACGAAATCAACGATTTCATCGCAAAAGGCCGCATCAACTTCCCAGAGGAATGCGTGCTTGGTAATGCAATTTGCAAAGTTTACAACACACCAAAGCCTCAGCCAGAACATGTTGAGCTGCCTAAGATTGATGTGGCTCGCATCCGCAAAACAATCGATCGCTGCAAGTCAGGTTATCTGGAGATTGCCGACTACAACGAACTGCTCGACGCTGCCGGCATCAGCCGCAAGAAATCGGTGGAAGTCAGCAAGAAAGAAGACGCTCTTGCATTCGCTAAAGAAGTCGGTTGCTCGAAAGATGTGCCGCTGGTGATGAAGGTTGTCGGTCCGCTCCACAAATCAGATGTTGGCGGTGTGACACTCGGCGTGAAAGACCTCGATACCGTTGCCAAGGAGTTCGACCGCTTGATTGCCATCAAAGACACTTACGCGGTTGAGATGTACCCGATGCTTGACGGTATCGACGTTTACATTGGCGCAATAAAAGATCCTAAGTTTGGTCACCAGATATTCTTCGGTTTGGGCGGTATCTTCATCGAGGTGTTGAAAGACGTTCAATCAGCCCTCGCTCCTATCACAGCCGACGAAGCCAAGGAGATGCTCAAACAGCTTAAAGGATACAAGATTTTGCAAGGCGTGCGCGGTCAGGAAGGTGTCAACATCGACCTTTATGCCGACCAGGTGGCTCGCGTGAGCGCATTGGTGCAAGCTGCTCCGGAAATCGCCGAGATGGACCTCAACCCGTTGCTCGGCAATCCACGCTATGTGACAGCTGTCGACGCCCGTATCAGAATCGAGAAATAAAATCTCGTGATGAAAAAGATATGCTTTATAGCATTCATCGTGATGATGTTACGGCTTGGGCTCAATGCTCAGACCGTAACATTCTCACATTCAGGCGGTTTCTATGAAAGTAGTTTCAGCCTGGAATTGACCTGCGACCCGGCATATCACATACGTTACACTACCAACGGCGCCGCCCCCGACGCCAACTCAACGCTTTATACCGGCCCTCTGTATTTGAACGAGGGTTTGTATTCAAATTCCAACATTTACACCATACCCACAACCATCGACGAGCTTCTATTCACGCCCGATTCAGTGATGAAATGCATCATCATCAGGGCTTGTGCGTTCGACAATGATGAAAACTGCGTCGGGACAGTGACAACACAGAGTTATTTCATCAACGAGCTTGGCTGCGACACTCATGGCCTGCCAGCGATGTCAATAGCCGCCGATTCGTCGGATTTGTTCGACTATTACACCGGAATTTTTGTCAAAGGTGTCAATTTCGACCCGGAATACAGTTATTGGACCGGCAATTATTACATGAGCGGCGACGAGTGGGAACGCGTTGTAAACATCGAGTTTTATGAAACAGCCGACAACAGCGGTGTCAACCAGACAGCCGGCCTCAGGACACATGGAGGCACAGCTCGACGCGGACCGCAAAAAGGCATGAAACTCTATGCCCGACAGGAATACGGCACAAAACGTTTTTATCACAAATTCTTTAACGACTCGCCTAAAAACAGCGTCAAACATCTGGTTTTG
Source organism: Bacteroidales bacterium (assembly GCA_017616735.1). Taxonomy (GTDB): domain Bacteria; phylum Bacteroidota; class Bacteroidia; order Bacteroidales; family F082; genus Limimorpha. The sequence goes on along the minus strand of JAFZXP010000078.1, from coordinate 24,907 downwards.
AAGCCATTCAGCTGCCAGTGGTTCTCAATAGGAATCCAAGACTGGATTTGCAACAGCATGGCAAGAAGCATAGGCTTGGAGTATATCTTATCGCGTCCGGAAGCGCTTTTCATCAACGGTGAATATTGGGGCATCTACTATGTCAGCGAACGCCCCGACTCGCATTATCTGGAAGACCATTTCGGGCACAGCGACGACGATTACAATGTCATCGGCAGTTGGCACGGTGAGGCCGAAGACGGCCAGAACGTCAATTTCATCCAGATGATGCAATGGCTCGAAGACGCCGACTTGTCTGATTCCACCAATTATGAACACCTATGTTCGCTCATCGATGTCGACAATTTCATAAACTATTACTGTCTGGAGCTTTTCATAGCTAACAACGACTGGCCGGCTAACAACATGCGGTGTTATCAATACCTTGACGGCAAATGGCGCTGGATTTTCTTTGACGGCGACGATTGTCTACAAAAGATGGATTTTGACGTTTTCAGCAACGCCACCTGCGAACAGAATTTGGGCTGGCCTACTGACGCAATATCGACGCTGATGTTCAGACGGCTGCTCGAAAACAACGACTTCAGGTCGGCATTTTACACTAGATTCGAGCATTTGTTGAGCAATCAATTCGATTATGCCGCAACTAATCCTTATTTAACATTTGCCAAAAGTCTGGTGATTGATGAGATACCACAGCAAGCGGCACGTTTCAACAGACCCAAAAACCTGTCATCATGGATAAACAGTGTCAACGACATTGACAGTTTCATGGGTGACAGATGCGACAATATGAGAGATCGCATCAACGAGTTCTTCGTAAGCCTTGGTGAGAATCAGAGCATTACAGCGTCTATATTCCCCAACCCGACTCATGGACAAATTCACATCAATCTAACTGACAATCAGTTCACTACGATTAAAATTCAGGTTTTCAGCCTTGTCGGGACGCTCCTGTATGAGGAGTACGCAACCACATCCTTAGCCATCGACATGCCGACAGGCATTTATCTTATAAAAATTGGAAATTCAACACAGCGTGTTGTCGTCATATAATTATGAAGAGATTGTTGTTCATATTGTTATTTCTCTGGCAGTTGCCGACCATAGTGTTAGCGCAAAAGGTGGATTTTTCTCAAAATGGCGGATTCTATGACGATAGTATTGATTTGATACTTTCCTGCGACAAGGATTATCACATCAGATATACTATCGACGGCAACACACCGACTGCGAGTTCCGCTCTTTACAAAAAGCCTTTAAAACTCGACCCAAGCCTCTACTCTACAGCCGACATCTACAAAATTCAAATATCGCCGGACAATATGGTTTATGTTCCGGATTCAGTCAGGCATGCCATAGTGATTCGCGCCGCTCTTTTCGACAGCAAAGAAAATTTGATAGGCGATGTCGCCACCAACACATATTTGATACGCAGTTTGGGAGCCGACAGTCATGGCATGGCTGTTGTGTCGGTGTGCGCCGACTACGATGATTTGTTCAACGAGGAAACAGGCATCTTTGTCAGAGGCATCAATTGGAGAGCCGACAAGCCCGACCACACCGGCAATTACTACCAACATGGCAGCAAATGGGAACGCCCGGCCAATGTGGAGTTTTACGAACCCAACGACAACAGCGGCATCAATCAGATGTGCGGACTGCGCACCCACGGCAACCGTTCGCGTCGCCAGCCGGCCAAAGGCATGAAGATTTATGCGCGTTCGGAATATGGCAAGAAAAAATTCAAGCACGAGTTCTTCAAGGACAGCGATTTAACCAGTTACAAGCATCTGATACTAAAGCCTTTTGCTTCGTTTTGGCCTTATTCGGGAGTGCAGGATTATGTCAGCAACAAAATGGCTCTGCAGCTTGACATAGAAGCGCCCAACTGCCGTCCGGTACAGCTTTATCTGAATGGAGAATATTGGGGCATTTATTTCATTCAGGAGAAGACCGACGACCGTTTTCTGGAAGATCACTGCGAGGTGGCGGCAGACAACATTAACATCATCGGCAGCTGGAAAGGCGAGCTGGAGCATGGCAACGACAATGGTTTCAAACAGATGATGAAGTGGTTTAAAAACGCCGACCTTACAGATGAAGCGACGTACACGCAGGCCTGTGACATCATCGACATGCACTGTTATATCGACTATATGGTGTTTCAAACCTTTGTAGGCAACTTCGACTGGCCAGGCAACAACACACGTTTGTGGCAGGAACAAGACGGCAAGTGGCGCTGGATATTCTTTGACGGTGACGCCACCATCATCAAAAAAGACTTCGACGTGTTTACCAACGCCGCGGTGTATGAGGAACCGTCCGACTGGCTCAACTATCCGCAGGCTAAGCTTTTGTTTGGCAAACTGTTGCAAAACAAGCACTTCCGCAAAGAATTCAAGTCTCGTGCCAAGGAATTATGTAACGGGATGTTCAAATACAACAGCACCTACCCTATCTTTCACGAAATTGAGGAAGCACTGCGTCCGCACATAGCCGACCAAAAACACCGCTTCGGCTATCCGTCGTCAATTAAGGCCTGGGAAGACGGCAACAATCTGATTGACAGTTTCCTGAAGGAACGTGTCGATACATACCTGAAAATGATGGATGAGTCTCCCCTGTTATCAGGCAAAACGAGCGGCTCCAAAGCCGAAAGCGGCAGCAATTTCGTGTTATGGCTGATAGTGTCGTTGTCGGCGTTGGCTGTGGCGGGAATTGTGTTTTTATTAGTAAAGAAATCAAGAAACAACAAATAAAATGAAAAAGTCAGACAAAATTACAATTATTGTGATAGCCGTAGTTATTTGCGGTTTCGCATTTATCCCGGGAGCATGGGATTGGTTTATCAAGGCAACCGCCAAACACGGTTTGCTGATGAGTTTCTTCAAATTCGCCATTTTGGGAACATTCGGCGAGATGCTTTCTTTGCGAATTAAAGAAGGTGTGTACATTAAACAAGGCTTCGGACTTCTGCCGAAATTGTTGATTTGGGGCGTGCTGGGCGTTGTCATCGCATCGGCAATGACCATTTTCAAAACAGGAACCGTACGACTGCTGGACGGCGGCTTCCATCTAAACGGCAAAGCGGCGGTATGGTTTGCAGGCAAGCTAAGCTGGGGCAAATTCTTCGTGGCTTTATGCGTGAGCGTGCTGATGAACACTCTGTTCGCACCGGTTTTCATGACATTCCACAAAATCACCGATATCCATATCGCCGAAACCGGCGGCACTTTGAAAGGTTTCTTCAGCAGCCCGCTTAACATTCAGCAGACAATGGCCGAGAAGATCAACTGGAACATTCAGTACGGCTTCGTTTTCAAGAAAACCATCCCGCTGTTCTGGTATCCGGCCCACACCATCACATTCCTGCTGCCAGGTACCCTGCAGGTGCTGTTTGCCGCAGCATTAGGCGTAGCACTGGGCGTGATTTTGAGTATCAAGAAATAATAAGCCTAAAGACGAAAAACTATGCAAAAAATAGCAGACACCAGCGTTAGCTGAAATAATTAGCCTGCGGCTTTTTGCATAGTTTGGAGTTATATTAATTCCGTTTCGTACGATTTTTCGATTTCCCAACGGTATATAAAATACCAAGGGCGCTTATAATCAACAGCCCGTTGCCTAAAGGCGCGGGCTCGTTGTTTATTGAGCCAATTCCCAACGTCGGCAAATACAACACTTCATTCGGATTGCTGATTCTGTTGCCATACATATATTCGTCAGCATGGAAGAATTCGTCATTGCGCTGGGCAAAAACATTCAAACTCATTAAAAGTGCCAGTGTCAAAAACATCTTTTTCATAACAATTTCTCCCATTTTAATCATTTAACAACAATTTTTTGAGTTTTTATATCGTCTCCCATCAATCGCAAGATGTATACGCCAGTCGGCATAGACGATGCATTCAGCGTCCCCGCGCCATTAACAGACTGCGTTGAAACCACACGTCCCATCATGTCAAACACCTGCAGCTCGCCAGTGCCGTCGACTATGATATCGTTGCCATTTTGATAAGCGAAAACATCCTCTTCAGAATCATCACCGCCTTGATATTTGAGTTTCATTACAAATCTGTCACTCTTATCTTTTGGCGTGCCGATGAATGTGTAGCTGTTTTCAACAAGCATATCCATATCGTCGCCGGTCATGCGGTCGATGAGATGCAGATATGAGAAGTCGCCATCAGTCTTGAGGCTCAATGTATATTGGCCTATGGTTTTCGCCTTGAAGCCCAGATTGACTATTTTGGTGTTACATTCCATGTCGGCGATGGCAAAATTCTCGCCGTTTTTGACGACATACAGCAGCGGGATTTCAGGGTTGCGGTGCTCAACCTTATTGAGCCCATGCCCTTCCTTGAGGTAGATGTAGGTCTCATCGCTGTGCTGACCATCACTGACAGCTAACATGATGTTGTTGCCGGCGTTTTTCCCGACACGTGAAGGTGTTGCTGAATTCTTGATTGTCACTGTAGGATTTTCGGCTTTTGCTTGAACCAGGAATGCCTGCATCGGTGCTATTCTGGTAGTTGATGTACTTACAATCCATTTGCCTTTGTACTCCCCATCTTCTTCACCCAACAGATAAAAGCCGTCAGTATATACATTGTTGAAAACTAAATTATCCATTGTGATCTCATGCGTAAATGGATTGCCCAAGAAATTGAATCCCAGTAAATTAGCATTTGAATTCTCGTACGAAAGACTACACGGCACTTCTCCGTTTGCATTACCGGCATTCACGTCACCCTTAAACTCCAAACCCGATTCTATCGAGCGGTATAGATAGCCAATACCGTTTGTCAGGTTTTCAAATTGAATGGTACCAAGTGTCGCGTTCACTTCGCCTCTATACTCATTCCAATAATTTGATTTTTCAACATAACGATACACATTGTGTCCGTTAGCGCCGCCTTTTACGAAACTTGCAATAGATGCATTATTTACCGGAGAAGAGATAGCATACCATCCGTCGGCATCGCCTTTTGAGCCTGTCCATCCTGTAACTGATTTTCTGACAGTAGCTTTAACGCCAGTTACACCATTAGCGACTATAACTTGGCCTCCATTTTCAATTACGAGGTTATCAACATCGCCCGAACTATTGCCAGTAATGCTCAGAACTGCACCATTCGGGACTGTGATCATGTCGGCTATGGTAATGCTTGCCAGCTCAGTGTTGCCTGCGGGTAATTCCCGTACTTGGATGTAATATGTTGTAACTGTTGGAGTTGTAGTAGTTTTCTTGTAAAGCTGTATGTCTTGTGTATTAGAAGTGTTGGAATTATAATAACGGAATCTATAATTGTTATCACCTGAAGCTGAATTAAATCTTAAATACTTTGTTATTGTCTCATTATTATTTGTTCCTTGTATTAAAATTTGATTTCCATTGCTTTGTAATGATATTGCATTGCTCAACACACTATTACCTGCAGTTAAACCATTATTACTTGAACTTGACCAACCAATATACTTGTTATTTTGATTCTTTATTGAATAGAAATTAGTATTAGTAACTTTTGCGATTGTAAATGTAGCTGCATTAAGAGCATTAGTTGAATTAATAACACCATTCTTTATGGAAACATTAGTAATAACATTATTACCAGCATCCAATGATGTCAAGGCACCATCGAACACTACAGAATTGTTTTCACAAACAATCAAATACTCACCGCTCCAATCTGAAGGAGTGGTTGTGACCTTATTGTAAGTCGTTACTGGAGTGCCGCTAACCGTATGGGCATAAATAGCATAAAGCACAACATTATTATTAATCTGATACGATTCTCCAACTGCATGAATATTGTTTTCGATATCGCTTAAATCATCGGTCCAACCTGCAAATGTGTAATCATCATTCAAATCTTCACCCGATTCCAGAGTAATAGATGTGCCTGGTGCCACTTGTGTCGCCTCATATAACACACCGTTGATTGAATAGGCATACTCCAGTGGCGTATATTTATATAGAGTTAGCGAGCCACCAGTTTGCGTAGTATAAGGTGCCCATGCATTGTTATTATCAGTGTTGCATCTCAACCATTTGTTTCCTGAATCTTGACTTTGTTGACTTCTTCCATAGTTTTCAAATTCAAACACATTATTTGAGCGTGATGGCGTCCATTTTGCCATATCAGTTATGTCTGATATTAATGCCATGTTATTTTTTGTAGTCGTACCGGCAGCATATTTGTTAACCGCCTCATTCTTGATTGTCCAGTATGATGTATTTGATATGTTAGCGATATGCCAGACTATTGAACGAGAAGGATTTGTTATAGTACCATCTTGTGGTGTCACATTAGTACTTGTAAGTTTATTGCTTGAAATCGTGTTTGTCAGTGCATGGCCATTATAGATTATGATATAATCACCTTCCACGATATCAGCCGTGTATTGCGCAAATGTGCCTTCGAACACATCTTGATAGTTCGGATCCCAAATCATATCGGCATATTCAGGATTGTCGACAAACGGGTTGCGGTTGCCCTGAATATTATAAACGGCGTTGTTTCTGTTTATTTCTTTTGGTGAAACAGGGTCTTCTTTATTCCAACGTAATAGCATTGTCATTGCCCAAGGCAGGATTTCAGATTTGTTAGTCATACCTGAGCTTCCCCAATTGCTGTCTTCTCCATAATAGCGCACACTCATATAGAAATAGGCACGGGCGAAATCGCCTTTATACTCGTCAATAGGCTCGAACACTGTGCCAGAATAACCAAGCGATGATTTGCAAGTGCCCAATTTTGAACCATTTTGAAAAGTCTGTGAGGCTGTCTGCACTTCACCAAAAGGATTGTTACCCCTTAGTTGATTCACATAGCCGTCGGTTGGGAATATATGGTGCAGGTCGCGTCCAGGAACCGAGTTCTCATCACCTGTAAACCAGCTCTTTGGCCATGAGTGCTCACGATTGTAGCAATCACCTTCGCTGTCATACTCGCCGCATTGGTTTTGACCATAGGTATATTCATAAGGAGGTGTCCCATTCGGAATATCAGAATACATATCCCAAATCTTGCCATTTGATTTCAAATCGGTACTTTGGAAAGCATTCCAAACCTGGGCGTAGGTGATTGTTGTATGATTGTCAATAATATCATGCAATGCCGATTTCAACTCGTCACCAGTCTTATTAGCCGCATTGTTGTAATAGCCCGAAGGAATATTCTGTGCTTGAAGCCAAATAGCAGCAACCAGCAGGAAAATAAAAATGTAAAATCGTTTCATCTAGATTTATTTAAAGATTCAAAGATTTAAAGATTTTTAAATAAGCTACAAATTTACGGATTTATTTTAATTTGCCAAAAGATTTTTCATATTTCCCCAAACCGGCTAATGGCTAATGGCTAATGGCTAACAGCTAATGGCTAATGGCTAAAATGAAAATTTTGCAAAAATTTTCATTTTTTTCTTGACATGTAAAAAATTTGTTGTATTTTTGCAGTGTATTAGATGACTAATACAGAGGTAAAACGACAACAAATTTTATATAACATGATTAAAATCAATAATTTAGACTTCGCTTACAAAAACACGCAAGTCTTCAAAAACATCAGCCTGGAATTCCCGAAGGGCAACATCTACGGACTTTTGGGCGAAAACGGCGTTGGCAAGACCACCTTATTAAAATTAATATGCGGTCTGCAAAAGCCACAACACGGCAGCGTGACAGTGGATGGGCTCATCCCATCAGAACGTCAGCCGCAGTTTCTGCAAAACGTCTACTTCCTTCCTGAGGAAGTGATTACCGAGGACACCACACCTGAGAAATTCGTCCAGAAAATCGGAGTATTCTACCCTCGTTATGATTTCGCGCTCTTCAACCAGCTCATGAAAGAGCTTGAAGTTGATTTGAGCAAGAAATTCAACGAGCTATCGCACGGACAGAAGAAGAAAGCCCTGCTGGCATGCGCCATGTCGTTGCAAACCGACTATCTCTTCCTTGACGAGCCTACCAACGGCCTCGACATCCCTTCGAAAGCCCTGTTCCGCAAGGTGATTTCACAATATTGCAGCGACGATACAACAGTCATCATCTCGACCCATCAGGTAAAAGACGTCGAGAACCTCATCGACCCTATCGTGATTTTAGACCGCGACGATGTGCTTTTGAACGCCAGCTTTGCTGAGATCATCGACAAGATTTATTTTGAATACGGTCCGGAGAGACTGCAGAACGCCTACTACACCGAGATGCTGCCTGGCGGCTACATCAACGTGATGCCAAACACAGAACATTTGGAGAGCAACGTCAACATCGAGGCGCTGTTCAATGCGGTAATGAAGAATAAAGAAACCATCAAAAACTTAATGAAATGAACAACACATTAGATATCAAACGTTTCGGCAAAGTCCTACGTCGCGACGGACTGAATTTCTTCCCGAATCTCATCCTGTCTTTGGCTATTTTATGGGCCATTCCGGTAGTGATTTACTTGTTCACCAGCCTCATGCCAACTGACGGCACCAAGAATGTTTTCGATGCATTCGGAAGAATCAATATCATCGAAACTCTCACAAAAATCGCCATCATCATAGCGCCAGCCAGACTTTACCAATATTGCAACGACTCTCGCAAGGGAATCGGCTACGCCATGTTGCCGGCATCCACACTTGAGAAGTTCCTCAGCATGGTGATTTACTGCGTCATTGTCACACCTATAGTATATGTAGCGGGCGCACTCGCAATCGACAGCATACTCGCCCTCTTCAACGGACCATACGAAGGATTCGCGGCAACCTATTATTTCAATGAATTCGCGCAGATTGACAGTAGCATTGCAAATCATGATGTTGCTGGATTGTTAGATGACACATGGCCAATTTTTGTCAAAAACCTGTCTCCAACTTTCTTGAGGATTTTAAGCCTGCTTGGTCTGCTGACATTGTCTTCAATCTTTATGTTCGGTAACATGATTTTCAAGAAGCGTAAAACCGGCAAAATGATTGGAATACTGATTCTGCTGGCTATCATAATAATGATAATTTCTATCAACTATGTGGCTAACAATGAAGCTCTGATCGAATATTTTAATCAGATAAACGAAAACAATGTCACTGAATTCATCGAACGCATGATATTCATCTGGATGAATGTAGCTCTGTATACTGAAATCATCGTTTCAGCTCTGCTACTGTTCGGTGTTTATCGTAAAATTAAAACTCAAAAATATTGATTATGGATTTCAACGGACATAAACCTATTTACCTGCAGATTTACGACCACGTGTGCGAGCGTATCCTAAGCGGCGAATTCCGCAGCGGCGACCGTGTGATGTCGGTGCGCGAGCTAGGAGTCGAGCTGGGAGTAAACCCCAACACGGTGATGCGCGCCTTCGAGCGACTGCAGATGAAAGAGATTATCGCCACCAAACGCGGAATAGGATTCTACGTTTGCGAGGACGCGAAGGAGAAGATTCTTTCGGAACAGAAGAAAGAGTTTTTGGAAAACGAAGTTCCGGGATTTTTAAAGAAAATGGAACTATATGGAATTACCATTGAGGATATTATTAAAATGTAGAGACGGTGTGCACACCGTCTTTACAAAATAATGTATATTTGCAACAAAATTCAAAATAATAAAAATGAAAAAATTATTCTTAGCATTAGTTATCATACTGAGCGTCAATGTGATGAGCGCTCAGATGAGAGTCAAGACCACACAGCTTGACAACGGATTGAAGGTGGTTATGTGCGAGGAGCACAGCTCACCTCAGGTCTATGGCGCAGTGTACGTGCATGCCGGAAGCAAAAACGACCCTCTCGACGCCACGGGTATGGCTCATTACTTTGAGCATATCATGTTCAAGGGCACCGACCGCATCGGCACTATCAACTGGGAAGCCGAAAAGGTGTATCTCGACAGCATCGATTTTATGTATGACAAGCTTCATGAGACATCAGATGTCAAAGAACGCGCTGCCATACAGCAGAAAATCAATGAGTTGTCATTGGCTTCAACGGCCTATGCAATTCCGAATGAGGTCGACGTGATTCTCACCAAGATGGGCGGCACAGGCTTGAACGCCGGCACAGCCTACGACCAGACTATATATTACAACACCTTCCCGGCCAACCAGATTGAAAAATGGATGGACGTGTATGTGGAGCGTTTCCGCTACCCGGTGTTCCGTCTGTTCCAGAGCGAGCTCGAGACCGTATACGAAGAGAAGAACATGTACGGCGACCAGCCTATAAGCGCCTTCCAGGAATATATGTTCAAAGAAGTGTTCGGTGACCATCCGTACGGCCGTCCGATTATCGGCTTGACCGAGCATCTGAAGAACCCGCAAACCAGCAAGATGCGCGAGTTCTACAACACATACTACGTGGCCAACAACATGACTCTGATTCTCGTCGGCGATTTCAACATTGACGATATCGAGCCTGTGGTAGCCGAGAAGTTCGGCACATGGCGCAGAGGTGAAATACCGCAGCAGCCAAAATACACTCTGCCTGCGTTCAACGGTCCTACGGTGAAGAAAGTCCGCATGACCCCTATTAAGATGGGCGTACTGGCATGGCGAGGCGTGAAGGCTTCCGACCCAGACAACATCCCGTTAAGCCTCGCCTGCAGCATCTTCAGCAATGGTGAGACAGGACTCATGGACAAAGACATGGTTAACGGCAACATCATGCTGGCAATGCTAATGCCTCTCTCGCTTGAAGACCACGGTGCCAATGTGATTATTTATGTCCCCAAGATTATCGGACAATCGCATGAGAAAGCCGAAAAACTGGTGTTCGACAACCTTGAGAAGCTTAAAAAGGGTGACTTCAGCGACGAACTATTCGAGGCCATCAAGACCGACATGCTGAAAGAACGCATTCAGGAAACTGAGAATCTCCGTGGTTTGGCCAGCCTATTCCTCGACCTTGAGCAACGCGACATGACGTACGACGACTATTTGGCTGAGACTGAGCGTATCAAAAACATCACCAAAGACGAGATAGTAGCCGTCGCAAACAAATACTTCGGCAACGATTACCTCGATATCCGCTCAAAGATGGGATTCCCGGCAAAGGATAAGGTTGACAAACCTAACTGGAAACCTATTGAAGCAAAAAATACAGAGGCCAAGTCGGAGTTTGCAAAGATGATTGAAGCTGAAGTGGTGCCTGAAGTGACACCTCAGGTGATTGAATTTGGCAAAGACGTGGAGTTGACCACTACCGACAACGGGCTCAACATCTACTCTACCAAAAACCCGTACAACGACATCTTCACTCTTAGCATTGAATACAACTACGGTACACTTGACGATCCTGATTTGGAAAGAGCTGTCAACTATTGGGACATGCAGGGAACCGATAAAAAGAGCTTCGAAGAATTTAACCTTGAGCTACAGAAAATTGGCGCCTCATTCTACATCAGCCCTGGCGCGTCAACAACATCGCTTGAAATCAGCGGATTCGAGAAAGATCTTGATCAAATCCTTGCGTTATGCGAAGAGAAGCTGTTCCATGCAGCCAACGACGAGACAAAGAAAGACATCATAGCCGAGCAGGAGAAGTCTGAGGAAGACAGCAACAAAAACGACGCTTCGACATGGGGAGAGGCAGTTTATGAATACGCCCTCTACGGTGACCAGTCAGAGTATCTGGCCAAGACTCCGCTTAAAGAATGGAAGAAACTGAGCGGCACCGACATTCTCGCTGGAATCAGCAACATCTTCAACTACAGCGGTAACATCTACTTTGTCGGCAATCTCAATACCATCAACGTTTTCAAATCAATCGTGTCCAACAACCTTGTCAACGAAAACGCTCAGAAAGTCGAGAAGAAATACCGTACCGAGAAGAAATACACCGAAAATCTGGTGTTCTTAGCTCACAACAAGAAGTTCCGCCAAAGCAACATCCATATGTATGTGCCGGGCGAGACTCTCGAAAAGCAAGACAAGGCTGTGGCAACAGTTTTCAACAAATACTTCGGCACCGACATGTATTCGATTGTGTTCCAAGAAATTAGAGAATTCCGCTCATTGGGTTACACAGCCTACGGTTATTATCGCTACGACTATCTCAATCGCAAACCAGGTTATCTCTACACCTTCCTCGGCACCCAGTCGGATAAGACCATGGATGGCATCGGAGCGCTGCACGGCCTTATCACCGACATGCCGACACGTATTGAAAAATTCAACGCCTCGAAAGACGCTTTGATAATGTCACGCGCCTCTGATTACATCACATTCCGCAACATTCCTCGCTCGGTAAGCGCATGGATTGAGCAAGGCTACAAAGAAGATCCTCGCTGCAAGGTTACCGATTTGATCAAACAAACCGAATACAAGGATGTTTACAGCTTCTACAAGAACTTCGTCGACGACCGCCCGATAATCATCATGATGTCTGGCAACAAGAAGCAGATTGACCTGAAGGGTTTGGAGCAGTATGGAAAGATTAAGGAAGTGAAGTATAAAGAGATCTTCAAATAAGACCTTAGACCTTAGACTTTAGACCTTAGTAATGTTGCTAAGGTCTAAGGTCTAACGACTAAAGTCTAAAATAACCTCGGCGGCTTTGATGGCTTCCGGGGTTATTTTATCGTTGGAAAGCATCTTCGCAATCTCAGTAACACGTTCATCACGCGACAGTTGTCTGATGCATGAACGTGTTTTTTCGTTGCTTTCATCTTTATAAACGAAGAAATGATTTTTGGCTTTCGAAGCTATCTGCGGCAGATGAGTGATTGAGATAATCTGCAACGTCTCCCCCATCTTCTGCATGATGTCACCCAACTTTGAAGCCACCTCGCCCGAGACACCAGTGTCGATTTCATCGAAAATCAGGGTCGGGATATAACTGCTACCGGCAGCCACCGCCTTGATGGCCAGCATCAAACGTGAAAGTTCACCGCCTGACGCGACACGGCTCATATCATCGGGAGCTATGCCTTTATTGGCCGAAAACAGGAATCTGACTTTATCACGGCCGCTTGCCGTAAACTCCTTGCAATCAGCAATCTCTATCTCGAAAACGCCGTGCGGCATCTTCAACTGACGGATAATCTCAGTAACCGACTTTTCAAACGAATTTTTAACCTTTTTGCGCTTATCCGACAGATTACCAGCGAGCTTTGTGAGTTCTTTTTCGCAAGATTTCACTTCCTGCTCTTTCTTGGCAATCTGCTCGTCGATATTGGCGAATGCGCCGACCTTTTCCTGCAAATCCTCACGAATCTTCAGCAACTCGGCGTAATCATTGACATGATGCTTCATCATCAGGCGCTGAATCAAGTCGAAACGCTCTTGTATCTCATTAAGTGACGCAGCGTCAAACTGAGTGCTGTCTTGCAAGCTGTCAAGGTCTTGGGCTATATCCTTGAGCTCAATCTTGGTCGAGTCAATTCTTTCAAGATACTGTTCGGCTTGCGGAATGTATCTCCTCAATTTATCGACTGTTGACTTCAACTCGTTAAGTTGATCAAGTATGGAAATCTCCGAATCCTGAAGCAAACCTGTAGACTGTGCCAGCAGTGTCTTCACTTCCTCGGCATTCTCCAACAATTCCAATCGCTGACCAACATCCTCGTATTCGCCTTCCTGCAGGTCGGCTTTAATAAGCTCATCAAGCTGGAATGCCAGAAAATCGTTTTCAGCAACGTTTTTTTGCGACATCTCTTTCAGCTTTCCAAGCTCATTCACCAACTTTACATACTGATGATAAACCGCTTGATAATCAGCCAGTAGCAAATGATTGTCGGCTGCATTGTCGATTATCCCAAGCTGAAAATCGGCATTGTTCAGCAATAGCGAGTCGTGCTGTGAGTGTATGTCAACCAGCTGACTCCCCAATTCTTTCAGCTGCTGGGCTGTAACCGGAGTGTCATTAATGAAGGCTCTTGATTTCTTGGTAGGCGACAGCTCCCTGCGCAGTATCAGTTCATGGTCAAAATCAAGGTCGTTATCCTCAAAAAAAGGCTTAAGTCTCTCATCCTCAACAGTAAACGTTGCCTCAACCACACATTTTTTTGTCTCGTCAAGCATAATGCTCGAGTCGGAACGTTCGCCAAGCACAAAGCCCAAAGCACCAAGCAGTATTGATTTTCCGGCTCCTGTCTCACCTGTAATAACGCTAAACCCATTGTCAAAAGCTATTGACAATGAGTCTATTAAAGCATAATTACCGACAGTTAGGCTTTTAAGCATAAGCTTTAGAATTTTGGTCTGGCTGTGAGTATAGCCTCATATTCTTCGGCATGCGACGGATCAACCTCACGCAAAATGTTGACAGATTTTGTCTTCTCCTGCTGTTGAGCCTCGGAATATATGTTTTTCCATTCGTCGCGTTTGGTGTCGTTGAGAATCTGTATGAAATAAAGGTTAGGCTTGCTGTTGTACACGCTCTTCACATAGTCGAGAGTCTTAGTAATAGTGGCGCGGCCATCGTCAACCTTGCCGTTTCCCATCACATCAAGGCCCATTCTATGATACTCGTACATGAACTTATGCAGCTGGCTGTAGGCCGGATTGGTGAAGCTATCGAGCAACCAGTAGCGATTGCGGTAGCTGTCGAACGCCTTCCATCCGCCTTCGGCTGCGCTCTGAGCCGCTGTCACTATCATGTCACACATGTGGAAAAAGTCCTGACCGCCTTCCAGTCCGAAAGTGTCAAAATACACTCCCAAACAATAATAACCGTAGAATGCGAGAATTGACGTCAGATTCGACATGAACGTGTTCTCGTTGAAATCCAAAGGCTGCGACTCGATGTAGGTGAAAGCGATGTCCGAGTCGACAATATTCAGCAATGGGGTGTTGTAATTCGTTTTATAAACCGGGCGGCGCAAAGCCACGTTCATCTCGCCCATTATGTTGTTACCCTCACGGCTTTTGACCACCAGAACCATCGTGCCCTCAATGCGTTCCTGAGGTTCAAACTTGATATTGGTCCAGATGCGGTTGTTCATGAAATTGACCATGCTCTCCTGCAGAGCCTCATACACACGCTGATCGGTACCTCCCACCTGGTTGGTGTTGATGGTAATGGTGAAGTTAAGCTCCTGCGCTTTGATGCCGTTTGCCATCAGGCATAGTGCGAACAATATCGGAAAGATGATTCTTTTCATGATTACTATTTTACAAATGATTGATATATAACGTTTAAGATATCGGCTGCCACATCTTTTTTCGGCTTGAGCTCAAAATCCATAACCTTATCGTCGCGCATAATCATGCTGACTTTGTTGGTCTTGGTCTTGAACCCCACTCCAGCCTCGTTCATCGTGTTTAGAACGATCATATCGAGGTTTTTGGTATGCAGTTTTTTCTTTGCGTTAGTCAGTCCGTTTTCAGTTTCCAAGGCAAAACCAACAAGAATCTGTTTGTCGGTCTTGTTTTCGCCCAAGGTCTTGAGTATGTCGTCGGTCTTGACGAGCTTCAGTGTCATCTCGTCTTGTCCGGCCACTTTTTTTATCTTCTGCTCGGCTTTAGTTTCCGGGCGGAAATCGGCCACTGCCGCGCTCAACACGGCTATGTCGGCTTTTTTAAATGCTGCGGTTGTGGCGTCAAACATCTCCTTGGCCGAAGTCACCGGCAACACGTTGATGTTGGCGCGTTCCGGACGTATTGACGACGGCCCGAGCACCAGTGTGACGTCGGCGCCCTGATCGGCAAAAGCTCTCGCTATCTCAATGCCCATAAGGCCTGAGCTGTGGTTGCCTATGAATCTGACAGGGTCAATGGCCTCGTATGTAGGCCCCGCTGTAACGAGCACTTTCTTTCCGGCGTAACGTTTGCCGTTGTCAAAAAACTCCTTGATGCGGTTGAATATCTCCTGCGGTTCCTCCATTCTGCCCTCGCCGCACAAGCCCGACGCAAGTTCACCGGCGGCGGGCGCGATTAAACGGCAGCCGCGTTCGACCAGCGTACGAATGTTTTGCTGGGTCGCCGGGTGTTTGTACATGTCGAGGTCCATGGCAGGCGCGAACATGATAGGACATTTCGCCGATAAGCAAACCGTCAGAAGGTAGTTGTCAGCAGCGCCCGCCGCCATTTTGGCGATGGAATTGGCCGAAGCAGGCGCTATCACCATGAGGTCGGCCCAAAGGCCCAATTCAACATGGCTGTTCCACTGTCCTGTCTCAGGATCGAAGCCCTTCGACAAAACAGGACGGCCGCTCAGCGTCGATAACGTGAGCGGCGTAACGAAATCGCGTGCCGAGTCGGTCATCACCACCTGCACCTCGGCACCTTCTTTCTTCAGAAGCCTTACTAAAAGCGGAATCTTATAAGCGGCAATGCTGCCTGTAATTCCAATCAAAACCTTTTTAGAAGTCACCTTCGTTTTTCTTGTTAGGGTTGCGATAGTAGAGCTTGTCGTTCAAGAACTCGTCGATAGCGATCAATGTCGGTTTCGGCAATTTCTCATAGAACTTAGCCACCTCAATCTGTTCCTTGTTCTCGAACACTTCCTCGAGAGTGTCGTTTTGTGAAGCGAACTCTTCAATCTTCTTGTTGAGTTCCTGCTTCTCCTCTGTAGCTATCTGGTTAGCTCTCTTGGCGAGGATGGCAACTGTCTCGTAAATGTTACCTGTTCCAACATAGAACTGGTCTTTCTGACGTGTGATGGCGGTAGTTTCCGTCTTAACTTTTCTGAAATCTATCATTTTAGTTTCTATTTATATTTTTCCAATTTTTCTCTGGTTTTCTTGATTACAGGCTCCAATTGAGCGATGTACTGACTCTCCGGAAACACATAGCACAAGGTGTTGTACTTTTCGATGGCCAACTCGTAGCGCTCACGCTGCTTCGACTTTACGCTGTTTTCAGCATAACGGTAATAGTTGATAACCATATTGTTAAGTATCTCCTCACGGTACTTTGTGTTGGGATGATCCTTTAAAAACGTTTCATAGCTTGTTATCGCGGCCTGATATTCCTCCATCTTGAAATAGAGGCTGCAAGTCAGGTATTCCTTGTCTTCGAGTTTTGTGCGCAAGGTATCAATCTTGCCATTCACATCCTCCACCCTCGAGCTGTTTGGGAATGTGTTCACAAAATTCTGAAACTCGTTGATGGCGGTGTATGTGTCCGACTGGTCGAGAGTTATTCTCGGAGAAAGCCTGTAGTAGCACAAAGCGCTCTTATACAAAGCTGTCTCAGCGTCTTTCGATATCGGATATCTGGTTACGAAACGTTTGTAATAGCTGCTTGCTATGTAATAGTCTTCCTTGTTGAAATA
Source organism: Bacteroidales bacterium (assembly GCA_017616735.1). Lineage (GTDB taxonomy): Bacteria > Bacteroidota > Bacteroidia > Bacteroidales > F082 > Limimorpha. The sequence goes on along the minus strand of JAFZXP010000078.1, from coordinate 7,702 downwards.
GCACTCTGCCGTCAGGAAAGCTATTGTCTCGCCTTCCGGTTTGTTGCGGTAATACGCCTGCATGACGTCGAACAACTGCAACGCGCGGTCGTAGTTACCTTTCTCGTAGTAGTCGATAGCCGCCGCATACTTAGCCTCGTTGTCGGTACCTTTTACCAACTTGGAGTATTTGCATGACACACAGCCAAACAGACACACGATAACCAATAAGAAAAGCCTATTTTTTAACATGCTGCAAAATTACGTTTTTTTTAGCTATAATTGTTTATTCCACAACAATTTTCTTCATGCTGCGCTGTCCGTCGCACTCAATGTTGATAAAATAGACACCTGACGGCATATCTTCAACATTGATTTCCAACGAGTTAGCCACCGTTTTGACTATTTGTCCCTGTGGGTTGACAAGCATCACTTTCAAGCTCTGGAAGTTGCTGATACCCACGATATTAACTATCGATGATGCAGGATTTGGATAGACAGCCACTTTGTTGGCAACGTTCTCACCCACATTGTCTTCCGAAACGGTAAATGTCACCGATGCCGAAATGGTCTGGTCGCCGTCGCTGACGGTCACAGTGTAGGTGAATTCACCCATTTCCGTAGCGGTAAACACAGGGTTCTGAGCTGTCGGGTTGTTCAGGTTGTCGGCTGGTGACCAAGAATATGTATACTGGAATGAGCCGCCTGTCGCGTTGGCATACAGAGTGTTTGTCTCGCCTACAAAAATATTGTCGTACAATGCGCTGGCTGTAACCACCATCGACACTCCAAGGCATCTGACATGTGCTGCCCAGCCGATTCTGGTAACGCTACTGTCTGATGTGAAGCGGAATGTCAAAGCGCCCGAAGCATTGGTGGCAGTCACTGTTCCAGGGCTGTTGTTTCCATGGAAATCGCCTATCTGAGCCGAACTTGTCGAAGGTCCGTCGTAGATATAAAGATGGTCGTAGTTTTGTTCGGTTTCAAAGTCCGAGAAGACCACTTCAATCATGCCGCCTTCTGTTGCAGGCATGAATGTCATAGTGAGATCTTTGTTGTTGCCGTAGTTTGCATTCGGACCGCCATCATCGTAGAACATTGCGTCGCAAGTAGTGATAGTGCCGTTCTGCATGTTGTAAGCTTCAACCACTGAGATGTAGTTTGGCATATATTTGGTGTCGCTCTCGCCATCAGCGTTAGTCACTGTGAGACGCACGCCGAAAGTACCTGCCTCGTTGTAAGTCACTGTCGGATTCAGTGCTGTTGATGTGGCTGGTGTGCCGCCTTCAAACTCCCAGTCCCAGTTGGTGAGCTGTGCGCCCCATGAGTTGTCGGTGAAATGCACCGAACCGCCAACTGCTACGGCTGTCACGTCGGCGATAAAGTCAGCGACTATGCCTTCCAAAGGTGTCAACTGAGCATTAACTTCAATTGCCTGACCGTCGACCACTGTCACAGATGTTTCGAATGGCTCGTATCCGTTCTTGGTGATTCGCAAGTTGTATGTGCCACCTTTGACAACACGGTAATAATCACCGGCAGGCATGTGGCTTGTAACCTCCGAGCCATGATGGTCGTGTCCGACAAGAGTGATTGTCGCGGCAATAGGATCACCTGTCTCGGCATCAGTAACGATACCGTGAATGCCATTGAAGCACTGCTCCATATATGCCAACATACTGTTGTAGTTGATATTCCAGAAGGTAGGCATCTGTGAGGCATTTGGCGTTTTAACACTTGAGCACTCGATTGTCACCTCGCGGCATTGTCCATAGTAGTTCATATAGTCCTGACGGCTGCCTGTGATTGTGTACCACGCATATCCGTTGGTAATGCCGCTCATACTTGTGTCGGTCATATAGTTCGAACTGATTTGTCTGCAGAGAGAGACATATTCACTACTCACATACTGCCACCAAGCGTCATCGGCGCATATAGGCTGATAAGTATCCCAAGGATAGTTCATAACTTCAGCACCGCCATGATAGTTGGCCGACATGGTGAAAAGGTATTCTTGTGCAAGATCCATCATCCATTGGGCTTCGTTTTCATATTGGCTAGCTCCGTCAGGGTGCGGTCCGTCGTCAAAATCAGGGAAGTGACGGTTCAGGTCAACGCCGTGGCCATTGTAACGGGTAGCTCCCATCACGGTGCTGTTGCCGCCGTTGTATGTGCCGTCAGGATTGGTGCAAGGGCTGATAAATATATCGAGATTGTTGACCAAGTTCACGATTCTTGCGTCGTTGCTTGTGCAGAGCTCGTTGATGAGACGAAGCATGAGCATCATACCGGTAACCTCGTCACCGTGCATGGTTGAAGTATAGAGGAACTTCGGTTTTCCGTCTGTCTGACCGTTGTTGATGCGGCAAATCATAATCTTACGGCCGCTGGAAAGGGTACCCAATTCCATATATGTGCATCTATCCGGATGATCTGTAGCGAACTGCTGCATCATAGCTTCATAAGCCTCGTATGTCGGGTACTGATCCCAGTCGTATTCTGCGCGGTTGCTGCCGTCCCACATCACATAATCCTCAAGCATTGAAGGAGGAGTCTGAAGTGTCACTTCATATCCCATTTGCTGGAATTCGGCAAATTCCTTATTGTTAGCGTAAGCTGTGACGACATTGCCGTCAACTTTGTCAACAGAAATGGTCTGTGCAATCTTCTGTAGATTGTCGTTACCGTTCAATTCAAAAGTGAAATAATACTCATTACGATCCTGCATGAGCTTGCTGAGGTTAGTTTCTTGTGCGAATAATCCCAAAGAAACGAATAAGAAGAGGATTGCTAAAAGATTTTTTCTCATTTTTATTAAGGGTTAATTTATTTCAAATTATTATCGTATTCATTTTCAATATCTTGACGCACATTGTCGTTGGCTGGCACCAGAGGCAGACGGAGCACATTCTTGCACAATCCAAGGTGAGCCATCAGGGCTTTAATGCCTGCCGGATTACCATCGGCAAAAATCAAGCCGTTCATTCTCAACATCTTGTAATGCAGAGGCAATGCCAAATCGTATTTTCCCTCGAGCATCTTGTGCACCATCTCGCAAAACGGTTTCGGATAGCCGTTGGCGGCCACCGAGATCACGCCTTCGGCACCAAGCGCCATCAGAGGCTGGGTGATGCCGTCATCGCCTGAATACACTCTGAAATCTTCAGGTTTGTCGCGCAAAATCTCCATGATTTGCTGCAGATTGCCCGATGCTTCCTTCACCGCGATGATGTTCGTATGCTTAGCTAATTCCACGGTTGTTGCAGCCTGCAGGTTCACTCCCACTCTACCCGGCACGTTGTAAAGCACCACAGGCACTGGCGACACATCGGCCACATGCATGAAATGCGCTTTCATTCCGCGCTGGTTGGGTTTGTTGTAATACGGGACGACGCTCAAAATGCCGTCAATGCCTTTAAAATCTTGAGTTCTGATAGTGTCAATCAGTGCAGAGGTGTTGTTCCCGCCCATTCCCAACATTATCGGGCAGCGGCCACCAGCTGTCTCAACAATAGTTTTCACCACCTTTGCCTTTTCTTCGGCGTTCATTGTAGGTGCCTCGGAAGTGGTTCCGAGTGCCACCAAGAAATCGGCGCCATTTTGCAAAGTGTAGTCAACAATATTCTTTAACGACTGATAATCAACAGAATAATCATCGTTAAACGGAGTAATCAGTGCAACTCCAGTGCCTATAAACGGGTTGTTTTTCATCTTTTTCCTAATAACATCGAGAGATATGCATGCAAAATCTCCACTTTGTTCAACAAATCTTCGTTTTCTTTCGAGTCTATTACCAAATCGTAAGCCGAGCTGTATTTCTTGTTGAATGTGGCTCTGAACGAACAGTTAATCAGTGTCATGATGTACACATTGGTCATCATTTCGTCGCGCCATTTTGTAAGATCCAGGAACAAATCAAACGACAGGCTTATAATCGACTCTTTTCTGTCCTGCTTCACCAATCCCCACATGTTGAAGTCGTTTTTTGTGATAAAATAATACCTGTCGGTCTGCATCACGTTTTTTGGCAGCTCATCAACATACACAAAGAAAGTGAATCTCTTAAGGTCGAACAGGGTGGTGAGTTTGTTCTGAATCTCCTTGTAATTAGCAAACTGGTCTTTATCAAGCATAATGGCAACCGACGGATACTTGGTGATGTCGGGAAGTATGCAGGGCTTCCTCTTTTTCCTGAATCCGCGTATGGCATTACGTCGTCCTAATTTGACTAAAAATTTCATATCTACCAGTCGCTTAATAAACTTGCAAAGATACGAATTATTTTTCAAATAACTTAAAAAAATTAAACTAAAGTCTAACGACTGAAAACTAAAGACTTTTTCATATCTTTGCACCGTTTTTGCAAGACTATGATGAAGATTACCATATTAGGCTGCGGCACTTCGCAGGGTGTTCCCGTAATTGGTTGTAACTGTGACGTTTGCAGGTCGACAGACCCGCGCGACAAACGTCTGCGCACCTCCATTCTCATTCAAACAGAGCAGACTACCATATGTGTCGATGCCGGTCCCGATTTTCGTCAACAGATGCTTCGCGAGAATGTACAGCACCTCGACGCCATTCTTATCACCCATCATCACAAAGACCACATAGGCGGCTTGGATGACGTGCGCTCGTTCAATTTCCTGCAAAACATCTCCATGCCGATTTATGCGTCGCCGATAGCGCAGGAAGAAATCAAACGCGAGTATTCATATGCCTTTGTCGAGAAAAGCGAGCTTTATCCTGGCGCTCCGACTTATAATCTCATCGATATTGAAAACAATAAGCCTATTGTTATCAACGAGTTGACCATCGAGCCCATACCGCTGACACATCTGCACATGTTGTGTTACGCTTTCCGCATCGGCAATTTCGCTTATGTCACCGACTTCAACTACATCTCCGAAGAGAGCCTCAAAAAACTAGAAGGCGTTGAATATCTAATTATCGAGGCGTTGCGCCACGAGAAGCACTATTCACACATCAGCCTGCCTGAAGCCATCGAGATAGCTCAGCGTCTGAATGTCAAAAAAGCATGGTTCACCCACGTCAGCCATTCCATGGGAAAAGCCGAGGATGTCAACAAAACATTGCCGGTCAACATGATGCTAGCATACGACGGGCTGCATATCGCGATAGAAAACAACTAAACTTACCCTATCGTCTTCACTTATGCTATATGCCTGGTCGTAAACCACATAATACTCCTGGCCTCTTTTTGTTCTGTATGTCTCGGTAAAATACCTGAAATCAAACCCCTGCTGTTCCAGATACGACTTCGGCACAGAAGTCTTTCCGTGGGAATTCAGCGACCGCAAAATTCCACGGTTTTTCATAAGAATACTATTGACAGAACGGATAAACGTCTTCTGTTCGTTATTGACCTGATAATAAAAGTTATTTCTGCATTTGTCGTCGCAGAACACCTTATCACTCCTCCCATCAATAATCTTATGACAATACGGACATTTCTTAATTCGAAAAGACATATCTGATTATATTGGCTCCCATTTTTAAGGCTTTTAGTCTAATTTCATCAGAATCCTTGTGAACCCGCTGGTCTTCCCAGCCGTCACCAAGGTCACATTCGTAAGTAAACAGGCACACTATGCGCCCTTCGTAAATCATGGCAAACGCCTGCGGTGTCTTCAGATCGTGCTCGTGAACCTTGGGCAGCCCGTTTGGAAACTCGTATGGCTCCTTGAAGATTTCATGCGAATATGGCAGCTCCACCCATTCCAATTCTGGAAACACTTTCTGCATTTGCGGCATGATGAAGTCTTTCAAGCCGTAGTTGTCGTCGATATGCAGAAAACCGCCAGCGAGCAAGTATTTCCGCAGATTCTCGCATTCAGCCTTATCAAATGTCACGTTTCCGTGACCAGTCATGTGCACGAACGGATAGTTGAAAATATCCGGGCTCCCCACCTCCACCGTCGCTATGTCGGGATTGAGGTCGGTGTGCAGCTCTTGGTTGCAGAACTTCACCAGATTTGGCAACGATGTAGGGTTGGCATACCAGTCGCCGCCGCCTCTGTATTTCAAAAGCGCTAGCTGAGTCTGCTGAGCAAACGAAAACGATAACCAAAACGAAAACAATATGATGAACAGAGATTTCTTCATGTTCATTTCATTTGGTTTATCAAGTTCACTGTATGGCAAGCCACCACAGCGGCTGTCTCGGTTCTCAATCGTGCATCTCCAAGGCTAACCGGGATGAATCCATTGTCTTTTGCCAGCTGCACCTCCTCAGGGCTGAAGTCGCCTTCAGGTCCGATAAGCACCAAAGCATTGCGGCCTTTTTCGTATTTGTCGCACAGCAGCTCAGTCACGTCGTCGTCAATCCACGCAATGAATTTCTGTCCGTCGAATGGCTGTTTCACGAGTTTATTGAAATCAATAACATCTTCTATTTCAGGCAGTTTTGACTTAATCGACTGTTTTATCGCCGCTATCATCACCTTGCGGAAACGCTCCACATTGGCCACGCGACGCTCGGAGTGATACGAAGCGAACAGCTGCACCTTATCGATGCCAATTTCGGTTGCTTTTTCAAGAAACCATTCCGTGCGCTCGTTGAGTTTGGTAGGCGCTATAGCTATCTCTAGTTTGAACGTTTTGTTATCGTAACCCAAGCGTTTGTTTGTCAGGCAAACCGTCGCATGTTTAGGGTGCGCTTCAACCAGTTCGCCGTCGTACAACGAGCCTTTGCCGTCAGTGACGCAGAAACGGTCTCCTGCCTGCATCCTCAGAACCTTGACACAGTGCTTCGATTCCTCCTCAGGAAAGGAGACCATTCCTTCTGTAGCGTCGGGTAAATAAAAAACGTTCATCTTTACTATCTTTACATTCTCTCCGGCATCTGCATACCCAGCAATTCGCCTGCGTTACGCAGCAAGCGTGCTGTCATCGCAGCCAACTGTAAACGGAACGCTCTGCGCCGCTCATCAGGTTCTTTCATAATGCTGCATTCCTGATAGAACTGGTTGAATCCTTTGCAGAGATCGTAGATGTAGTTGGCAATCATGGCCGGACTGCGGTTGATTGCAGCCTGTTCAAGCACTGAAGGCCATGTATGAATATTGGTAAGCAGCGTTTTCTCTTCAGGCAGTATATTCTCGACGTCAACCTTCTCCCCTGTTGCGATCCCAGCTTCAGCAGCCTTACGCAACACCGAGCAGATTCTGGCGTGAGTGTACTGTATGAATGATCCTGTATTGCCATTGAAATCTATTGATTCTTTCGGATCGAACAGCATCGTCTTCTTCGGGTCGACCTTCAGGATAAAGTACTTCAGAGCGCCAAGTCCTATCACATGATAAAGCTTGTTGGCCTCTTCGTCGCTCAATCCGTGAGCTTTGCCCAGTTCTTCCGACACGTTCTTGGCCGTTGCAACCATCTCGTCCATAAGGTCGTCGGCATCGACTACCGTTCCTTCACGCGACTTCATCTTACCGCTTGGCAACTCAACCATACCGTATGAAAGATGCTCAATGTCGTTACCCCACTCGAAGCCTAATCTCACCAAAACGCGCTTGAGCACGTCGAAGTGGTAATTCTGTTCATTACCAACCACGTAGATCAGTTTCTTCGGATGGAACTCGTCATAACGCAATTGAGCTGTTCCAAGGTCTTGAGTCATGTAAACGGAGGTGCCGTCACGACGCAGCAACAGTTTCTCGTCCAATCCCTCATCGCGGAGGTCGCACCACACCGAGTT
>JAFZXP010000077.1 GCA_017616735.1 Bacteroidales bacterium | reverse complement strand
TTGTTCCCAAGAATATCTATCTTCCACGCCCTCAACCAGAAGATGATCGCCCGTCAGCATGCTGAGGCTGTTGGCAAGAAGTACGAAGACCTCAACCTCATCGGTGTGCACCTCGGCGGTGGCATCTCGGTGGCGGCTCACAAGAAAGGTCGCGTGGTGGACGTCAACAACGCCCTCAACGGCGACGGTCCATTCACACCTGAACGCTCGGGCGCTCTTCCGTCAGGACCATTGATGAAAGCCTGCTTCAGCGGCAAATACACTAAGAAAGACGTCGACCTTATGCTTAAGGGACAAGGCGGTTTTGTGGCTTATCTCGGCACCAACGACGCTCTCGAGGTTGAAAACGCAGTGAAGGCTGGCAACAAGGAATGGGAGAAGGTGTATCGCGCCATGGCTTATCAGGTCGCCAAGGAAATCGGCGGTCTGGCTGCAGCTGCTCTCGACATGAACGTCGACGGCATCTTCATCACCGGCGGTATGGCCTACGACAAGACCTTCTGCGGCATCGTCACAGAACATGTCGAGAAGATTGCTCCAGTCTACCGTTACCCAGGTGAAGACGAGATGTTGGCCCTTGCACTTAACGGCATCATGGTGCTCGACGGCAAGGCAGAAAACAAAAAATACGAATAGACCATTCAATGCGTCGAATTAAATTTTTAATCCTGACAATATACGTCTTGTTGTTTTGTTGCGCCATCAACGCCCAGCAGAACGGCAAGACGTTTGTCCATATCGAACATGCCGACCATCAGGTTTACGACGAAGCCTATGGCAAAGGCGTGGAGCGCCTTATCGGAAACGTGGTGCTGCGTCAGGATTCGACGTATTTTTACAGCGACAGCGCGCATTTCAACGAAAAGACGCGTTATTTCGACGGTTATGGTCATGTCCATATCAAGGTTAACGACACAACCGACATCTTCAGCGACAAATGTAAGTATTCCGGCGACAAGAAGTTTGCCGAGCTTTTCGACAATGTTGTCCTGAAAGACGACTCTACGGTGCTGAAAACCAATTATATGACTTATGATCGTGAGAATCATCTGGCCACCTATCCCCGTCATGGCTCGATAGCACGCAACGACAAAAAACTTGTAAGCCGCAAGGGCTACTACCGTGACGATATCCAGGTGGCATATTTCCGTACAAATGTTGTGGTCACAACGCCTCGAAGCCGAATAATTACTGATACTTTGGAGTATCGTGTCAAAGATGAGAAGATATTGTTTTTCGGCCCGACTACCATTTACTACGACGACTATATCCTGAAAGGCAATTACGGATGGTACGACGCTGCCAACGACATAGCCTATCTCGACCGTCGCGCCACTTTGAGCAATCAAGGTTATTCGCTTACCGCCGACACAATCTATTATAATCGCAAAACGGAATTTGCCAAGGCCAAAAGCAATGTGTATATCGTCGACACTGTCAATAAGGCCATCTTGGAGGGCAACTATGGCGAGATGTGGAAAAACATTGGCAAAGCCTTTGTGACCGATAGCGCCAGGATGCGGTATTATGCCGACAAAGACACACTTTACCAGCATTCCGACACTTTGTTTTTCTTTATGAATCCTGAAACAAACAAGGCCGAGCGCATACTCTCTTACTACAATGTGAGGTTTTATCGTAGGGATATTCAGGGTAAATGCGATTCGTTGAGTTATGTTGTAAGCGACTCAACCGCCAAGATGCGCGGCAACCCGATAATTTGGGCCGAGAATAGCCAGTTGCGCGGCGATTCCATCAACATAGTGACAGCTAATCGCTCAATCGACAGTGTGTTGCTTTATCCCAATGGTTTTATCATCCAAAAAGACACCATCGAAGGCTTTAACCAAATCAAAGGCAAGGTGATGACCGCCTATTTCAAGAAAAACGAGCTCGACCATGTTTACGACGACGGCAATGCCGAGACTGTGTACTGGCTGCGTGAAGAAGACGGCTCGATGATAGGCATCAACGTGTCGCAGAGTGTGGCGATGGATATCAAGATCGAGAAGAATCAGATTGTCAGGATCAAGTATTTCAAGAAAACCACCGAAACCTTATATCCTAAGGAGAAAATGAAGCCTGGTGCTGAGATTTTGAAAGGCTTTGAATGGCTTGAAGAGCTGCGTCCGACCGATCCCGACGATATCTTCCGTAAGCCTAAAAAAGTGGAAGATAATACTGGCAGCGGACGTCGAAGAGGACGTCGCAAATAATTTTAAAAAATTATTGTCGGGCGTATCAAAAAATGTTGTAATTTTGCACCGCAAAACTAAAGGGGTATTAGCTCAGTTGGTAGAGCGTTTGAATGGCATTCAAAAGGTCAGGAGTTCGATTCTCCTATGCTCCACAAAAAGTAGAGACGATGTGCACATCGTCTCTACTTTTTTAATGTCTCCAACGATTCATCATCAATCGTTCTGAAATCTCCGGCCTTAACGATTTTTCCGTCCTCAATAAAAACATAAAGCGGAAACTTTCCGAATGTTATAGCCATCAGCTGAGGCAGAGCAATATTCCAGTGCTCGTAGTCGGAAGTGCCTGTAATCTCGATGAATTTGCCGACAGCCTCGTCGCTGCCGCCGACCACAAATTTCACCCTGTCATGTGGAATACCGTGCCTGTCCATCATCAGAGTGAGCTTCTCGGCTCCGAGACGGCAGTATTTGCATCCTGCTAGTGCATAATTAATAAGGTATCGGCCTTCGAAATATGTCGAGTCGCTCAGGCTTTCGTAAAAAGCCTTGGTATTCACGTTTTCCTTTTCAGAATAAAGCTTGTTGTAAACGACATCCATGGGGAGTAAGATGAACGAAATCACCAGCGAAACCGTAACACTAAGCCCGACCAGCCACTTCCGCAAGAGCGGTTTGTAATCATGGCTTTCCTCCTTCCTGATAAAGAAAAGCAACGCCATTACAATGATGTTTTTCACTATCGACTGCGTGGGGTCGAGTTCAATCAAATCGCCGAAACAATGGCAGTTACTGTCGTCTCGGAAAATGGCGGCATAAATCAAAAACAGGGTGAAGCCGGCCATCATCAGCATGGTAAGCCACCAAATCTGCTTGAAACATATTTTCAGAATCAAACTGATACCAATCAGTAACTCAATGAAAATAAGCAGTCGTGAGAAAAATGTGGTCCAAGTGTAGCTAAACAGCCCGAAGCTGTAGATGTAGATCTCGAAATTGTCTATTGACAGCAGCTTCAATACGGCCGCCACAACGAAAAGCGCACCGAGAAACAGCCTACTTAACATTCTCTTTCAAAGAGTTGGAGATAATTTTCTTGATCTCGGCAATCTTTTCCTCTTTGTAGTCGCGCTTCTCAGGCTTGAACATATTGCGGTGTACGCTTCTTCTGACTTTAAACTTCATATTGTCGAAGTCGGGCCCTTTCACCTCAAGTCCGAGATGGCTGAGCATTCGTGGACGAAGCACCGCGATGTTGTAGTCGTAGCTCATGTCGAGGTTGTGCCTGCCGTAAAGCATGGCCGAGTACTTGTCCATTGACACCGAGAACGGATACACGTCGATTTCGTTCTTGAACACCGTAAACTGCACGTCGAGGCTGTCGATTTTGTTTTCAGTTTTCTTGCTGAAGAAGAGTTTGCGTTTAATATTGTCGAAAGTTTCGCCGTCGAGCACCACCAGATCCTGTCCTTCAATGCTGCAGGCGGCCTTCAGTGTGGAATATTTAGGTGTATAATCGGCTTTCAGGTTGGTTTCTGCCGCGAAGTGGAACTCGGCCTTGCCGTCGAACGATTTCAACATAGGCACGATGGTGTCAAGATCGGGTATGATATGTATCATCTCGGCTATGTCGATGTCAAGCAAGTGGAAGTCGAAGCCCGCATACAGGTGGTTTTTGCGTTTCGACTTGTAGATGGCTGTAAGCTGCATCTCGGCCGCGTCGCTTGTGAAACCCATTTCCTGCAGCACCAGAATGCCATCTTTAATGGTGAGGTCACCGCCCACGTTGCGTATCTTCATGTCACCGGCGTCGGCGCTTTTAATAAGGGTGTGCAACTTGATGTCGACGCCATAAGGCACCATAAAAGGGTCGGCATTCTTGACAGTGGTGTCGGCGGTGTTTTGTGCCATTTCGGTGCTGTCGGCTCCCATACCGCTGAATATGTCCATCAGCTGGTTGACATCGGTGTATTCCGAGGTGAAGTTGAAGCTGCCAAGCAGCAATTCCTTGTTTTGGAAATGCTCGTATAGGTTGGTCAGATTGCCTTCAAGCGAGAAATCGGAGTTGCCGAGTATCACATGGCTGTTGTTGATGTCGAGTCCGGCCTCTCCGTATGTAACGTTGATTGATGGCACTACAATAGCCTCGCTGATGTCGGCTGTCTCGAAAACGGCGTTGTCTAAATCGAGGTCTAAAGTGGGATTCCACTGAAGAAAGATGTCTTCGGCTGTCTCATCGTAGTCGGCTGCCGCATTCACCGCCAGAGCATCGGTGGCAAAACGCATGTCGTTGCCCATGGCGAACACCAAACTGTCGCTGCTGTAAACCGCGGCATACGATATGTTGCCGATATTTTGCGATGGCATCATCAGAGCATTGCCGTGGGCGTTGTTGGTGTGAAACGACATATCGTCCATATTGAAATCCATGGTGCTCATCGCGAAGTCGACAATAGTTGATGTCATCACAGTGCTGTCGAGCACGTTTGACACTTGGGCCGATATGTTAAAATCGTTGAGTGCCGCGTTGATAGCGCTTGTACCGCTCAGGTCGGCGTTCAGGTCGGCGCCTTTAAGCGTGACAAGCGCCAAACCGTCTTTGAGAGCCTTGTCGTGAGGGTTAGGCAGGATAAAACCCACGCTCATGTCCGAAGAATTTAAGCTTATGGTGTCGCAGTATCTTACATTCAGATTGCTGAAATCCAGATTTCCGTTGACACGAGTGTGCATCAGATCCAGATTGGTAAACTGTTCGGCCGAGCCTTTCAAATTGATGTTGGCCTTGAGAATGCCTTGAGCCTTCAAATCCTCGGGCAGAAACGATTTCACGTCGTTGAAATTGAGGTCTGTCTTGAGGTTGAGGTTGCAATACATCTTATCCATCACATCGTTCACAGTGCCGCTTGCGGCGACACTGGTGCTATTCATCCTCGCGCGAAAGGAATTGATGCTGACATCAGATTTTCCGTTGAGGTCTAGATCGGTGTGAATGCTTGTGTTGATGCCTGTCAGAGGGTAGGGGAGCATCTCGCTCATCTCAAAATAGCCGTCAGCGAGCGTAACATTGGCGTTTACCACAGGCATTTGGTTCTCGCTGTAGGTGCCTTCCACATGTGAGTCGAGAATCAGCTTGCCGTTGATTTTTATGCCACCCAGCAGGTCTTTCTTCAGCCATTCGGGCATAAGACGAATAATGTCGTCGATAATCATCGCGTTGGTATGGAAGTCCATGTTGAGCGTGATGGCGTCCTTCATGGTGGCTTCGCCTATGAACTCAAGCTTGATGTCGTTGAGCCGTATGGCCGACTTGTCGAATTTGGCGTAATTGCTGTTGAGATCAAAATCGAGAGGAATTTCGAGGTTTATGTCGGCGTTGTTGGCATATGCCTCGCCGTCCATTACCGCTGTTGTGCCGTTGGCAATGAGGGTGACAAGTCCTTTGATATGCTCGTAGTTGTTGACATCGCCTTTGTAACCGACCTTGAAGCTGTTCAGGCTGGCCTCGATGTTGTTGCTGCCGGTCATTGCCACACCAATCGCACCTGTGCCGATAGTTGCGTCGGCGTTGATGTCGTCGCCCTTCATCTTAACCTTGCCGTTTACGTTGATGTTGTCGATGGCGGCACGCATCACCATGGTGTCGTTGTCTATTTTGGCCATCACACGGCTGATGCTCAGGTCGAGGTCGCCTTTGATGTTGTCGTCCTTGATGTTGCCTTTCAGCGACATTCCAAGTCCGCTCACTTTGGCGAAGGTGTTGGTGACCAGGTCGGTGTACTGAATCTTGATGTTATTGAGTATCAGTTTGTCAAGATCAATGCTGTAGCTGGTCGATTCTTCCTCAACCGGTTCTTCCTCGGCTTCGTCGGGCGGGAAGATGTCGAAATTGTTGTTTCCTTCGGTATCGAAGAAGGCGTTGATAAATCCGCCGTTCAGGTGGCATGCGTCCACGATGATTTGGTCGCCGAACAGTATTTCTTTGATGTTGAGCGAAACCAGGCACTCGTCGATTGAGGCCAAGGTGTCGGTTGTCCAGCCGTTTGTCGGGTTGAGCAGGACAAGATTGTTGATCTTTAGGCCGGCGTCGGGGAATGTCTTGAACAATGTGAGGTCAACTCGCCCGAAGTTGTAGTCACAGGTTATGAATTTCGACGCGTGCTTGTTGACGAGCGATGTCAGCCTTTTGGGGCTGAACACCAGATAACACGCGATTAAAACTGTAATGAGGACCACGCCCAGCACCGATGCCAGACTGATCCATGTGACTTTATACGCCTTCTTCATTATTCTAAAATTTTAACTCTAAACTGTCAACTGTCAACTGTCAACTGTCAACTATTCAACTGTCAACTATTCAACTCTCGTGAGAGTGTATTCGGCTCTCCAGCCGTTGTTGTTGTACTTGAATGTGGTTGAATTCAGTGTTATGATGTTGCAATACTGAGGAATTACTCCTGCTCCCGATTGATAAGTGATTATCTGGGTCAGCTTGTTGTTTGAGTCAATTTCCCAGGTGAATGTGTCGGCTTCGTCTTCCTGCACATCGTCGGCCGGATCCCACATCTTGCCTGTGCCGTTTGCGTTGTAAACCTCAAAATGACCGCCGTCGGCAGTTTTCCAGCGACCGACAATAAGCTCTGAATAGCTCTGACCTCCGTCATTTTTGTCTTTCTTTGAGCATGAAACTGTGAATAATGTCACAAATATCGCAGCAACTAATAATATTGGAAAAAACTTCTTCATCTTAAACTATTTTAACTTTCAACTTTTAACTTTCAACTTTCAACTGTCAACTTTCAACTGTCAACTAAAGAGCTGCTATCATTTCAATTTCAACCATCACCTCTTTAGGCAAAGTGCGAACCGCGAATGCTGCTCTCGCCGGAGGATCCTGCTTGAAATATTGTCCGTAAACTGCGTTCATTGCGCCGAAATTGGCGATGTCGCTCAGATAACAAGTCGATTTCACCACGTTGTCGAATGTGCATCCGGCTTCTTTGAGGATAGCTTCGAGGTTCTTCATCACCTGTTGTGTCTGTTCGGTGATGCCGCCTTCAACCACATTGCCTGTGGCCGGGTTTACCGGCATCTGACCTGAGATAAATAAAAATCCGTTGGCAGCTATGGCCTGGCTGTATGGGCCGATTGCGCCCGGGGCGTTGTTTGTTGCTATTGCTTTTTTCATTTTAACCAAGATTTAAAATTATTCATTCTTTCTGTAACTTTTCTGATGTAGTTCTGAGTTTCCGGCATGAGGTTCTTTTCGAAGAACTTGAACAGCTGGTCGTAGCTCATGGCGTTGATTTGCGGGATGGCCTTGCCGATGTTATAGTCGCCGCGGATAGCCTTGGCCACGTTGCCTGCACCGGTGTTGTACGAGGCGATGACGCACAAATTCTGACTGTCTTTGTCGACCACCTTGGTGTAGTATCTGGTTCTGAGCAGGTGGAGGTAATGCACGCCCATTTCAATGTTGTTCTCAGGCTCGTAGAGGTAGTTGGCTGTTGGAGCTGTGAACTCTTTTTTGAGGCTCTTGGCGCAGTCGGCACCTGCCGAGCTGGGAACAATCTGCATCAAACCGTAGGCTGGCACGTATGATTTTGCCTTCGGGTTGAACGACGACTCTGTCTGCATGATAGCGAAGGCGAGAGCCGGATCGACGTTCCATTTCTTGCAGTATTTCTCAACTTCGGCGGTATATTGCTCGGCACGGATGCGAATGTTGTCGGGCACGAGGTCGAGCTGAATGGTCACCACCTGACGCTCAACGTTGTCTTCGCCTTTGATGGTCTTAACCTCAGGCTTTACGTTGGCGGCAATCTCCTTGACGTCTTTGTCGATGTTCTTTTCGGTCACCACCTCGCCCGAAGGGGTCTTCACCTGATTCTCCAGCACCGGCTTGTCCTGCAACTGCACAGCTTTTTCGGCGTCAGAGTCGTAATCCTTGGTTTTACCTTTGTTGGTGAGCAAGGTCTTCAGGCCGTCTTCAATCTGCTTTTGATTGACTTTCTGGCCTTTTTCCATGATGATTTCAACTGTGGCCTTGCCGCTCTCGAAGTCGACAACACTTCTCGATTTGCCGTCTTTCGAATATTCGACCCAATCCTTCTGAGTACTCTCGATGACGTTACCTTTACCCCATTGTTGCTCTCTCTCTTTCAGAAACTTGTTGTAAGCCTCCTGCTCGGCTTTCACATAGGCTTCGTATTCCTTTCCGAGCTTCTTGATGCCTTCGTCTTTTTCTTTTTGCAAGTTCTGCATCTGCTCGTTTTGTTCTCTCACAAATTTTTCATACTCTGTCTCCACTTGGGCAAAACTGCCGAGACAGCTGAAAATCAATGCTACTAACAATAATTTTTTCATAATATTAAATTTTAATGTTACTAATATCTTAAATATCTCCGCAAAAATAATACTTATTTTTTACAAATCAAAATCTTTTTCTTCCAACTCTTAACTTTCAACTCTTAACTCTTAACTTTTAACTTTCAACTTTTAACTCTAATAATTATCACGATAGTCTTTCTTCTTCGTCAACTTCAAATCCTGCAGCGCCGATGCCTTGATGTTGATTTGGAAGTTCCACGACTTGTATGTTCCGTAAGGGATAACGTTGAAACGCATCTCCCAGCAGTGCAGGTCGCGATAGACGGTGAGTGATGTGTACGATATCTTATGAGTCTCGAAGTCCCAGCCTGTCTGTGCCGACAGCTTCCATTTCGGCGTCAGGTTGATTTCGCCGCGCAGACTTATCGTCTGCACAGTCGTTCGGTTGTCGTGCAGCAGATAGTTGATGTACGACAGGTTGTTGGTTAGCCTCAGGTTGTAGCTTAGCGACAGCGACCAGCTGGTCGTCCAGTCGACATATTTGTCGGGATCGCTGTTGATGTCGTTCAACTCCTGCTCTGTGGCATAGTCCGAGCTTCGCTTTTGTGAGTTTTTATTGTTTTTCTTGTCTTTTTTGAATGTCTGATTGTTGATGGTATAGCTGGCGCTGAAATTCCACGACACGCTTTTCTTTCTGAAGAGGCGGCCGTTTACATCCCACTCAAACTTGTTTAATTGCTTGGTTCCGGCCGAGTCGAGCACGTAAGGATCCCACATGCTGGAATATTGAATGCTGAGGTTTTTGAACAGGGTGGTACGTCCGCTAATTGTCAGATACGACCAGTTGAGCGAGTCTTTGGCTAAGTCGTAGTTGCCTGACAGGGTAAGGTTTTCAATGAGTACCACTTTTTTCAGTCCCGTCACGGTGTCTTTGCGAGACGGCACCTTGATTTCCAGATTGTTGCTGAGGCTGTATGTCAGTCGGCCCGAGCGTTGTCCGGGCGGCGTGCCATAGATGCCCCCTTGGAAATAACTGTACTCGTGTGGCACGCCGCTTCCGTCGACGTACGATGAGTAGTAGTCCCAGAATTCGGTATTGTATGCCGGATTGTACGAGAATCCGACCGTAGGCGTGAACACATGGCGTATAGCCCTCACCGGACCTCTCTTGAAGGTCAGCATGCCGTACAGCTTGGTGGTGATATTGCTCGACATGTCGTATGAGAAGGCGTTGCGGAACTTGTGTATGGTGTCGGTTTCCACATGACCGATGCCGCCTTCGTCATCCACCCATTTTTGGGTGTAATATTGCAGATACATCCTGTCGACAAGATTGACCGAGGTGGTCCATGTGAAATATTTAAACAGTTTGATGGGCAAATTGACCGGTATGCGGTGCTGCATGCCGTTTTGCATGTGGTCGAGCCATCCGTCTTTAAAGAAGAGGCTGTCGGCCATGCTGATATAGTTTTTGGCATTGGTGGTGTAGCTGAGGTTTAACTCGCTGTACCAGTGTTTCTTGCCAGCCTTGCCGATGTTTTTCAAAGGGTAGATGCGGTTCATGCTCAAGGTAATCTCAGGCAACGTGACAGTCATCTGATGTGTAAGGGTATTCTGGCTGTGGCTGCCGTTTACCGTAAGATACAGCTTGTTGGCGAAGTTGGTCTGATACGCTATGCTCGACTGGAAGGTGTTGCTCAGGTATTCCGAAGTCGAGATGGCGTTGTATTTGTTATAGTTGTTACTGACGATGTAGACGTCGGCCGTGAATGTCGACTTGGGTCTGGCCTTGGGATCCTGCTTGTGTGTCCACCTGATTTTGAAGTCGGTGCTCTCGGTGAAGTCGGCCGAGCCTTCCACACCCACCTTGTTGATGGCATAGCTGGCGGCCAGTGATCCGTTGAACTTATAGCGTTTCACGTAACGGAACGTCGGCTTTACAGCCCAGCTGCCGCGTGTGTATATGTCGCCGATGAGCTCGAGGTCCATATAATCGTTGATGGCCCAGTAATAACCTCCGTTCTCGAAGTAGAAGCCGCGGTTGGCCGATTCGCCGAACGACGGTATGATGATGCCAGAACGCTGTCCGTTGCTGTTGGGTATCAAGGCGAACGGAATCACCACCGGCAGTGGAGTTTCCTCCAGCTTGAAATAGGCTGTTTTGGCCACTATCTTGTCGTCGGGTATTACGATGGCTTTCTTGAAAAAGAACTCGTAATGCGGATGCTCCTGATTGTTGCATGTGGTGAACGAGCCCGAGCGGATGTTGATTTTGCCGTCGTCCATTTTTTTGATGCGGTCGCCGTGTATATAGCCCTGCGCATCCTCGGTGAATACCTTGCGGATAATGCCTTTCTTGGTGTCGAAGTTGAAAGTCATCTCGTCGGACAGGTATTTCTGCTTGTCTTGAATAAAGACAGGCTTGCCCTTGATTTTTCCTGTTGAATCGGGAAGTCCGCTGGCGAAGACGGTATGTTTCTCAAAATCAAACGATATATAATCGGCCTGAATCTCAATGTTGTCGTATTTTATCGAAGCGCCGCCGTAGTAATGAATCTTGTTGTTCTTGAAATCCTGCACCGTTGAGTCGTTGCAGCTGCGGTCGATCTGTGCGTCTATCGCCGACTTTTTGCTGCTTGGGGTGATAATTGAGTCGACAGGATGTATGGTGTCGGCGGCACGTAAAGTGTCTGTTATATGTTGATAATCAACACTATCGATAACGTTTTGACTTCTTCCGACAATTGGCAGCATCATCAGAAGCAAAGAAAAAACAATAAAAAATCGATATGTTGACTTCAAATACAAGTTTTTTATCTAATTTTGTACAATAATTCAAACTGCAAAGATACGACTTTTTATGAACTACAGACTTATATTTTTTATTATAGCAATGTGTTTTTTTTCGGCTGATTTGGCGGCACAGTCCAACAAGATACAGACTGTGGTCATAGACGCCGGACACGGTGGCAAGGACCCTGGTGCCGTAGGCAGCAAAAGCAAGGAAAAAAACATCACTTTGGCTGTAGCGAAAAAGACTGGTGAATACATCAAAAAGAAGTATACCGACGTGAAAGTTGTTTACACTCGCGACAAAGACGTGTTTGTGGAACTCATGGAGCGCGCCCGCATAGCCAATCGCAACAATGCCGATCTTTTCATATCCATTCACTGCAATTCGGTGGCCAAGTCGCCGGGCACCTGCGGCGTTGAGACCTATGTGATGGGTGAGCACCGCAACAGCGCCAACCTCAATGTGGCTAAACGCGAAAACGCGTCTATTCTCTACGAGAGCGACGCCGAGGCCAACTACGACGGATTCGATCCCAATAGCACCGAGGCATACATAGCATTCAGTTTCATACAGAGCGAGTTTAAACAACATTCGCTTGAATTTGCCGACCTCATACAGACCGAACTTGTAAACAAGGCCAAGCGTAAGGATAGGGGAGTGCAGCAGGCCGGATTTCTGGTGCTCTACAAGACCGCTATGCCTTCGGTCTTGGTCGAGCTGGGTTTCATAACCAATTCGGCTGACGAAACTTTCATGATGTCGGCCGAAGGGCAGGATTATCTGGCATCGGCCATTTACCGTGCTTTTTGCACTTACAAGACCAATTACGAGAAGGAATCGGTCGAGCTGAACCAAGAGGTTTCACAAACTGCTGAAAAACCAGCTCTCGACAAAAACAAAGGCATAGTCTACAAAGTGCAATTTGCCTCGCGAAGCCGCAAACTCGACAATCCGCAAAGCGTTTATAAATACCTGCAAGATATTGATTATTACGAACATAACGGCATGTTCAAATACACTGCCGGATGTTTTGCCACAAAAGCCGAAGCCGATGCCTACCTCAAAGAAGTAATCGCCAAAGGCTACACCGATGCCTTCGTTGTGAAATTTGAGGACGGAGTCAGAAAATAAAACAAAGGGGCGAATCATCATGATCATTCGCCCCTACATTATTTTACAAATTGTTTTTGAAATATTCAGTAATCTTAGTGATCAGATGAGCGCGGTCTTTGCCGTAAACATTGTGGTCGTGGCCGGGGTAGACAAAGTAGTCCATTTGTTTCTGGTTGTGGATTGCATTCTCCAGGAAACTTAAGCTGTGCTGCCAAACAACTGTCGGGTCGGTCGAGCAGTGGATAATCAGAAGCTTGCCCTCAAGTTTGTCGGTCTTGTTGTCCAAAGCTGTGAGCTCATAGCCTTCGGGGTTCTCTTGAGGAGTGTCCATGTAACGCTCGCCGTACATGATTTCATAGTATTTCCAGTTGATGACCGGGCCTCCGGCAACACTTACCTTGAATGTTTCAGGATAGTTGATTTTCAATGATGTTGACATGAATCCGCCGTAGCTCCAGCCGTCTGAGCCGATGCGTTCCGGGTCGACGTAAGGCTTGGTCTTCAGATATTCGATGCCAGTCATCTGATCGTGCATCTCCATCTGTCCGCACTGACGGTGTATCACCTGTTCGAAGGCCTCGCCGCGGTCGGCCGAACCACGGTTGTCGACAGTAAACACTATGAATCCTTCTTGTGCGAGATAATTCAGATAGATGCCTGCTCCGGCTGTCCATGAGTCGGTGATCAGTTGGGCGTGAGGCCCGCCGTAAACGTAAACAACCACTGGGTATTTCTCATTTTCATCGAAATTGTAAGGCTTGATGATACGGGTGTATAGCAACTGTCCGTCTTCAGCCTTGATCGAGTCGATTTCGGTGACGCCGATATTGTAATCTTTTATCGGGTTTTCGGCCAGATATAGCGGAGCGAAGAGGCGTCCTTTCTCATCTTGGATATCGATAGCCCACGGCACATCGGTGCTTGTGTAGAAATCGAGGAAGAATTTGCCGCTCTTGCTCGGGACCACGCGGTGTGTGCCGTGTTTTTTTGTAATCTGCACCTTTTCGCCATTTTGCAGGTTCACTTTGTAGACATGACGCTGCAGCGGACTAACTTCGGTCGATGTGTAATAAGCGTTGCCGTTGCCATCGAAGCCGTTGAATTCAGTGACTACATAATCACCCTTTTCAATCTCTCTGGCTTCGAGTGTTTCGGTGTTGTGCAGCCACAGATGATAGTAACCGTCGCGTTGAGCGAGCCATACAAACTCGTTGGTGCTGCCTGGGAGGAAATGTGCCGGGCCCTGCGGCTCGACGTATTGGGCATCCTCGTCGTGGAAGACAGTTTTAATGAATTTGCCGTTCAAAGCATTGTATTCGTTGAAGTTAAGCGTGTCTTGACCACGGTTCAAAATGCCAATATATATCTTTTCGTTGTCGTTATTCCAGGTGATTGCTGTCAGATAATGCTCTTCCGGCTCGCCGGTCTTCATAATCACGTCTTTTTTCTTATTCACGTTGTAAACGTGCAGTTTCACTATATGCGATGTCATTCCTGCCATAGGATACTTTATGGCTTTTTCAGTGGCTATGCGTGTGGTGATGTCAACAAGCGGATAGTCGGTCACCATGCGCTCGTCCATCGAGTAGTAAGCCAGTTTGCTGCCGTCGGGCGACCAGAAGATGCCGCCGTCGATGGCGAATTCGTTGCGGTGCACCGATTGGCCGGCAATAACATGCTCCGGGTTCTTGGTGACACGGATCTGCTTTTTGCCGTTGGCGATGTACAGGTCGTTGTCGATGGTGTATGCTATGCACATGGTGGCTTGGTTGAGTGTCTGGTTCTCAGCCTCTGCCGGCACAGTTGTAATCTTGGTCATCAGCTGTTGGCTGAGGTTGAAGATTATCAGGCTTGTGCTTCCGTCATTTTCACGATTGGTGAAATAGCCGGTGTTTTCGTTGGTCCATGTGATGTAAGGCAACATCTTGAATTCTTCAAAGCCATTGTCTTTGGCTATGGCGTTGAAATCGTCGAGTGTAAGCATCACATGCGATGATTTCTCGCCTGGAGTCTGGTATTTCAGCTCGTTTTTTTCCGTAAAGAGGTATTTGTCGGTGTCGGCAAGCCAGTTGTAGCTTTTGCCTTTTGTGCGGATTTCCCTGTTGACACCGGCGGCGTCTGCGGGAGTGAACATTTTCTTTTCTTGTGCGAATGATGTCACAACCAACATCATTGCAACTGCTGTCAATAACAATTTTTTCATTTCTTTTATCTTTTAACTTTTAACTATCAACTATCAACTTTCAACTGAATGTATCGCTTCCGCGAACTTATTCAATAATTCCGGCTCCTTCTCAAAAGCTGTGCCAATTACGATGACGTCGGCTCCGGCCTTGACGGCCTCCGCCGCCAATTCCGGAGTTTTGATGCCTCCACCCACTATCAACGGAATCTTGATCATCTGGCTCACCTTTGAAATCATGCTTGTCGACACAGGCATCAGCGCACCTGAGCCAGCCTCAAGATAAATGAGCTTCAATCCCAGCATCTCGCCGGCTATGGCAGTGCACATTGCGATGTCGTCCTTGTCGTGCGGGATAGGCGTGGTATCGCTCATATATGTAACTGAGGTGGCTTTGCCGCTGTCGATTAGCATATAGCCCGTCGGAATAATCTCATTTCCATAGAGTTTCAGATAAGGCGCCGCAATCACATGACGTCCAATCAGCATCTCCGGATTCCGGCCCGAAATCAGCGACAAGAGCAAAAATCCGTCGCAATACTTACTGATTTGCAACGAGTTGCCCGGAAATATCAACACCGGGATATCGCAATGCTCTTTAATCAATTTGATGCAATGGTCCAAGCTGTCGGTCACCAGCAGGCTGCCGCCCACAAAGAAGAAATCGACATCGGCTTTCTTAGCCTTCTCGATTATCGAGAGTATTTGGGCGTCGGTCGGTTTGTCGGGGTCGATTAGGACAGCAAGCCGTTTGCGTGTCTTGTCTTGAAACTTATCGTAAATTGCCATATCTTATTTTTTTAGTATAATTCTGAATGTAGTGCCTTGTCCGGCCACGCTGCTCTTGACAAAAATCTTGCCCCGATGGTAGTCTTCAATGATGCGTTTGGCCAGCGACAGTCCCAATCCCCAGCCACGTTTCTTTGAGGTGTAGCCAGGGCTGAAAATCTGCTTTTGCATGTTGCGTGGTATGCCCTTGCCGGTGTCGCTCAGGTCGATGTAGACATTTGACGCGTCTTCGGTGAGCTCCACTGTAATCTTACCCTTGTCGGTCATGGCGTCGATGGCGTTTTTGGTAAGGTTTTCAAGCACCCAGCCGAACAATGCGGCGTTCAGAGGAATCACAATCTCACGCACCGGTAGCTGAATGTCAAACTCAAATTTCGAAGAGAATCGACGTTGCAGGTAACGCATTGTCTTGTCGACACTGGCCACCACGTCGGTGGGCTCCAGAGTCGGTATTGAGCCTATCTTCGAGAAACGCTCGGTGATGGTGTTCAAACGGTCAATGTCGTGCTCCATCTCTGTAGTCCCGACAAAAGGTTTTTCCTCCATCTTCAGCAGTTCTATCCAACCCATCAGCGAGCTGAGCGGAGTGCCTATCTGATGAGCCGTCTCCTTGGCCATGCCTGCCCATACCTGGTTCTGTTCCGAACGGCGCACATAGCTGAACAGCAGATAGGCAAATACAATGAACAAGGCAAATACCAAAATCTGAATCAGCGGATAATAAGTCATCTGCGCCAAAAGATCGGAGCCGCGATAGTAGATATACGCTTTGTTGTCGTCGAGATAACCGACTTTGATAGGGATGTTCTGATTCTGCATTATGCTGATCTGATTCTCAACATATTTTGGGTCTTTCATCTTGATTGAGTCGAGATTGCCATAGGTCAGCATACGGTTGTCGGCGCTGTCGACTATGATGACGGGCGCTCCTACGGCATTGTCGGTCACATCGTTGAAAAACAAAGCGAATAAATCGTTGAGCACGCCTTTTAGCTCGGTATAAATCAGGGATTCTTTGTAAAATAGCCACTCTGTTTTGCCGTAAAGGTCAATTTTTATAGGCTGATAAACGTTGAACTCCTGCTGCATCTCGTCGTCAAAAATCCTTTTGTCTTTGAGGTGCTCCGGCATGTTGATTGACAAAGCTATGTTCTTGTTGTTGTCGGTAATCACCACCGGTATGCTTATGTTGCTCTGTATGATTTCAAGATATATTGAGGTGTTTTCAGTCGGGTCGGCATCGAGAAAACTTTCATAAGCCTTGGCCAGCAGCTGCACACGTTTTTCCTCCTGCTCGCTAACCTCGGCGAAGAAAGTCTCGGTGTAGTTCATCAGGTCGACATGGCTCTGCACCGCTTCGGCCCACATCTCAATCTGCTTCGACTCCTGACGGGCGAATCTTCTCACCAGATTGTTGGTGTAGTACAGCGAAGCGCTGATAATCAGGATGGCAAGAATCGCCAAGACGAATTTCCAACGCTTGTTTATTATGTAAATGTTAGTTTTCATACGACAAAAATACAAAAAATTTATTATATTAAAGGTGTAATGCGAAAAATGTTGTAATTTTACACGTTTTTTTCAAACGAAAAATTTTAAGAGTTATTATGGAATATAATTTTGAGGAAATCGAAAAAAAATGGCAGCAGTATTGGCGTGAAAATCAGATATATCATGTTGATATTGACCACAATAAGCCGAAGTTTTATGTGTTGGACATGTTCCCTTATCCGTCGGGCGCGGGCCTTCATGTGGGGCATCCTCTTGGATACATCGCATCAGACATCTATGCTCGCTACAAGCGTCTGAAGGGTTTCAACGTGCTTCACCCGATGGGATACGATGCCTACGGACTTCCGGCAGAGCAGTATGCCATACAAACTGGCACACATCCGGCTATCACAACGGAGAAAAACATCAACCGCTACCGTGAGCAGATGGATAAAATCGGTTTCTGCTACGACTGGGACCGTGAGGTGCGTACCAGCGACCCACATTATTATAAATGGACTCAATGGACATTCATCCAGTTGTTCAATTCATATTATTGCAACAAATGCAAAAAGGCTCAGCCGATTTCACAACTTGTTGATTATCTGAGTAAAAATGGTACTGAGGGTCTTGATGTGGCCTGTACCAAGCCGATGATTTTCACAGCGGAGCAGTGGAATGCGATGAGCGAGAAGGAACAGCAGGAAACATTGATGAACTATCGCCTCGCATACCTGGCCGACACTATGGTGAACTGGTGCCCTGAACTCGGCACAGTGCTCGCCAACGATGAGGTTCAGGACGGCCTGTCAGTGCGTGGCGGTTATCCTGTCATCCGTAAGTCGATGAAGCAGTGGTTGCTGCGTATTACTGCTTACGCCGAGCGTCTGCTTCAAGGCCTTGAAACTCTCGACTGGACCGAGTCGATCAAAGACGTGCAGCGCAACTGGATCGGCAAGTCGATGGGTGCCTCCGTTTTCTTCAAAGTTGCCGACAAAGACATTGATTTTGAAGTGTTTACAACACGTGCCGATACCTTGTTTGGCGTCACTTTCATGGTGTTGGCTCCTGAGCATGAGATGATAAACCAACTCACCACCGACGAGCAGCGCGCTGCTGTTCAGGAATACGTCACCTGGGCGAAAAACCGCTCCGAACGTGAACGTATGTCGGAAGTGAAAAAAGTGAGCGGCGTGTTTACAGGCTCTTACGCAGTCAACCCGTTCAACGGCACCCGTATCCCGATTTGGATTTCAGACTATGTGTTGATGGGCTACGGCACTGGCGCCATCATGGCAGTGCCTGCTCACGACAGCCGCGACTTCGCATTCGCGCGTCATTTCAACCTCCCGATCATCCAAGTGGTGGCGAAACCGGGTGAAACTGACAACTGTCAACTGACAACTGACAACTGGACTGAGTCGTTCGACGCCAAGGAAGGAGTGTTGGTCAACTCTGAGTTCCTCAACGGACTTACCGTCAAGAAAGCCATTCTGCGAATGATTGAAGAACTCGAGAAACTCGGCATCGGCAAAGGCAAGACAAACTACCGACTCCGCGACGCTATCTTCAGCCGTCAGCGTTACTGGGGCGAGCCATTCCCGATTTATTATAAAGACGGAATGCCTTATGCAATGGATGTCAATAAGTTACCTCTCGAGCTGCCTTCTATAGACGCTTATAAGCCGACCGAGACAGGCGAGCCGCCACTGGCAAGAGCTAAAAATTGGGTCACCGAGGAAGGTTATCCTATCGAGACTAACACAATGCCTGGTTTTGCTGGCTCAAGCGGCTATTATCTCCGCTATATGGACCCGCATAACGATAAGGAATATTTCTCAAAAGAAGCTAATGGCTACTGGCAGAATGTCGACCTCTACATCGGCGGCGCCGAGCACGCCACGGGTCACCTGATCTACAGCCGTTTCTGGAACAAGTTCTTGTTCGACCTCGGAATCGCCTGCAAAGACGAACCTTTCCAGAAGATGGTCAACCAGGGAATGATTCAGGGACGCTCAAGTCTGGCTTATCGCGTCAACAAAGAAAAGATGGCGAAGGTGACTGGCCAGAAGGTCGAAGGTAATGGTCCTCTCTTCATCTCGAAGAACTGCAAAGACCGCGAGCTGTTCAGCGACCCGATTTTGGTTGATATCAACATCGTTCATAACGATATCCTTGATACTGAGGCATTTAAAGCTTGGCGCGACGACCTCAAAGACGCTCAGTTTATCTTCGAAAAAGATAAAGATGGCAATGACGTGTTCGTATGCGACTGGCTCGTGGAGAAGATGTCAAAATCGAAGTTCAACGTTCAGAACCCTGACGACCTCGTCGCTAAATATGGTGCTGATACCCTGCGTCTCTACGAAATGTTCCTCGGGCCTCTCGAGCAGTCGAAACCATGGGATACTCAAGGAATTGAAGGCACTTTCCGCTTCCTGAAGAAGTTCTGGAAACTGTATACCAACGAAAAAGGCGAGTTAAGCATCAGCGACGAGCCTGCTACAAAAGAAGAGCTCAAAGCTTTGCACAAACTCATCAAGAAAGAGGAGGAAGACATCGAGCGCATCTCGTTCAACACCGTTGTATCCGCTTTCATGATCTGTGTCAACGAGCTCACCGACTTGAAGTGCAACAAGCGCGCCATCCTTGAGCCGATGGCAATCATGATTTCGCCTTACGCGCCTCATATCGCCGAAGAGCTGTGGCATCAGATGGGCCATGGCGACAGCGTGGTTGACCAGCGTTTCCCTGAGTTTGACGAAAAGAATGTGGTTGAAAACTCATTCATATACCCGGTCTCGTTCAACGGCAAGAAACGTTTCGATCTGGAGTTGCCTTTGGATATCAAGCAGGATGAGGTTCAGAATGCTGTCGTCAACGCACCCGAAGCACAGAAATGGCTCGAAGGCGTCAGCATCCGCAAGGTTATCTTCATCCCTAAGAAAATCATCAACATCGTTGTCGGATAATGAAGAAATCTATTGTATTCGCATTTTTGCTGACGAGCATTATGGCTTTCGCTCAGGATCTCACACAGCCTGAGACCGATCCCGTTATAACCGACCGTATAGCCCAATGGCAGGACCTGAAGTTCGGTTTCATGATGCACTGGGGCATGTACGCCCAGTGGGGCGTGGTTGAGTCGTGGTCGATCTGCAACGAAGACTGGATTAACCGCAATGGCGCCAATTACATTCAGTATAAGAATGATTATCAAGCGCTTAACACCACATTTAATCCAACAAAATTCAATCCCGACCAGTGGGCCGAGCTTGCAAAAGAAGCCGGCATGAAGTATGTGGTCTTCACCACCAAGCATCACGACGGTTTCTGCATGTACGGCACAAAGGAAACTACATATTCAACCGTCGATCCATCATGTCCATTCTCTTCAAACGAGAAAGCCGACATCACTGGTGCTATTGTGGAAGCCTTTAGAAATCAAGGTTTTTGGACAGGTCTCTATTTCTCGAAAGCCGACTGGCATCATCCCGATTACTGGGCCGAGCAGTGGGCTACTCCCGACCGTAACGTCAACTACGATCCTCAGAAATATCCTGAGCGCTGGCAGAGTTTCTGCGATTTCACCTACAACCAGATTCACGAGTTGACTCACAACTATGGTGATATCGACATTTTGTGGCTCGATGGCGGCTGGGTGCGTCCCGAATACAGCCTTAACGACGAATATCGCGAATGGCTAGGCTGCAAAGGCTATATCCAAGACATCGATATGCCTAAAATCGCTGCTATGGCTCGCGAAAACAACCCCGACCTCATCATCGTCGACCGCACTGTGCACGGAAAATACGAGAATTACCAGACTCCTGAGCAACAGGTGCCCGACACTTTGCTGCCATTCCCATGGGAAACATGCATGTCAATGGGCGACTCATGGTCGTATGTCGAAACCGACAACTACAAGAGTACCAACAAGATAGTGCATCTTTTGGTGGATATTGTGGCCAAAGGCGGCAACTATCTGCTCAACGTGGGTCCATCGCCTGAAGGTGAGCTGCCACCGACTGCTGTGAATCGTATGCACGAAATAGGCAAGTGGATGAAAATCAACGGTGAAGCTATTTATGAAACACGACCGTTTTACCCGTATTGCGATGGAAAGATCCGCTTTACGCAGAAAGGCAATCGAATCTACGCCATCTATCTGCTGGATGAGGGTGAAAGTATGCCTAAATCTGTAAAAATCAATGCCGATTTAGGAAAATCCAACAAGGTCAGAATACTTGGAAGCAAAGCAAAAGCTAAGCTGCAAAAGACTTCCGACGGATACCTTATTAATATTAATGGCGATGTGAATCTTGAGCACGCCGTGGTTTTTGAATTAAAATAAAATTGAAATATGAAAGAAGAACTCAAAAGAAACGACCTCCCTTGTCTGATTGCCGACCCTAGTCTGGCGGAGTGGGGAAGAAAAGACATTGAAATTTCGGAACACGAGATGCCGGGTTTGATGGCACTCCGTAAGAAATATGGCGACACCAAGCCTTTGAAAGGCGCCCGTATCAGCGGTTCGCTCCACATGACAGTGCAGACAGCCTGCCTCATCGAGACACTGAAAGTCCTCGGCGCCGAAGTGCGTTGGGCTAGCTGCAATATTTTCTCAACACAAGACCATGCAGCCGCTGCCATTGCAGCCACTGGAACCCCAGTGTTTGCTTGGAAAGGCGAGACTTTGGAAGACTACTGGTGGTGCACCATGCGCGCCCTCACATTCCCTGATGGCAACGGCCCGGACCTTATCGTCGACGACGGCGGTGATGCCACCTTGCTGATACACAAAGGTTATGAATGCGAGAACGATCCAAAGCTCATGGAGGTGAAACCGGCCAACGCCGAAGAGGCTGCCATTTACAGCGTCATCAAAGAGACTTACAAGCAGGATCCTAAGCATTGGCACAAGGTTGTGGCCAACTGGAAAGGCGTTTCGGAAGAGACAACCACAGGCGTACACCGTCTTTATCAGATGATGGAAGCCGGCAAACTGCTTGTCCCTGCTATCAATGTCAACGACAGCGTTACCAAGAGCAAGTTCGACAATCTTTACGGTTGCCGCGAGTCACTGGCCGACGGTATCAAACGCGCTACCGACGTGATGTTGGCCGGTAAAGTGGTGGTTGTCAATGGCTATGGCGATGTTGGTAAGGGTTGCGCGCAGTCGATGCGTTCTTACGGCGCACGCGTACTGGTCACAGAAATTGACCCGATTTGCGCACTGCAGGCCGCGATGGAAGGCTTCGAAGTCACCACAATGGAAGACGCTCTCAAAGAAGGAAACATTTATGTCACCTGCACCGGCAACTGCGACGTTGTCACCCTTGAGCATATGCTCAATATGAAGGATCAGGCCATAGTCTGCAACATCGGTCACTTCGACAACGAGATTCAGGTGGGAGCACTTGAGAATTATCCTAACGTAAAGAAAATCAATATCAAACCACAGGTTGACAAATATGTTCTGCCTAACGGCAAAGCCATATTCATCCTGGCTGAAGGACGTCTGGTCAACCTCGGCTGTGCCACAGGTCATGCAAGTTTTGTGATGAGTAACTCATTCACCAACCAGACTCTCGCTCAGATGGATTTGTGGGCTAAACGCGGTGAGTACAAAGTGGGTGTTTATTGCCTCCCGAAATACCTCGACGAGGAAGTTGCGCGACTGCATCTTGAGAAGATAGGAGTGAAGCTGACGAAGCTCACTCAGAAACAGGCCGATTACATAGGAGTTCCTGTGGAAGGCCCTTATAAAGCTGATATCTACAGATATTAAAAAAAGCGGCGCATGAAGTGACCCCGAAAAGTTGGACGTTAAATTAAACGTTAACTTTTACAACAACTAAGGTAATGGGCTCGGTATTGGACCGGGCTCATTCCTTTTAACCTGAGTTTGAGCCTTTTATTGTTATACCATTGCATATATTTTT
>JAFZXP010000076.1 GCA_017616735.1 Bacteroidales bacterium | reverse complement strand
CTGGTCAGAAGGGTTTGTCAGTGGCATTCGACCTTGCTACTCACCGTGGTTATGACGCTGACCATGAACGTGTTATGGGCGACGTTGGTAAAGCCGGTGTGTCAATCTGCTCAGTCGAAGACATGAAGGTGTTGTTCGACCAGATTCCTTTGAATAAGATGTCTGTTTCAATGACAATGAACGGCGCTGTGTTGCCGATTTTGGCATTCTACATCGTGGCAGCTTTGGAACAGGGCGCTAAATATGAAGAGCTTCAGGGTACAATCCAGAACGACATTTTGAAGGAGTTCATGGTGCGTAACACCTATATCTATCCTCCTGAGTTCTCGATGCGTATCATCGCTGATATCTTCGCGTTCACATCGCAGAACATGCCGAAGTTCAACTCGATTTCAATCTCCGGCTACCACATGCAGGAAGCTGGCGCCACATGCGACATCGAGCTCGCCTACACTCTGGCCGACGGTTGGGATTACCTCCGTACAGGTGTCAAATCGGGCTTGGATATCGACGCATTCGCTCCACGTCTGTCATTCTTCTGGTGCTCGGGCATGAATCACTTCATGGAGATTGCCAAGATGCGTGCAGCTCGTATGCTTTGGGCTAAGATCGTGAAGACCTTCAACCCGAAGAGCGATAAATCACTGGCTCTGCGTACTCACACCCAGACTTCAGGATGGTCGCTCACCGAGCAAGACCCGTTCAACAACGTGGCCCGTACATGTATCGAAGCTATGGGAGCAGCTCTCGGTCACACTCAGTCGTTGCACACCAACGCTTTGGACGAGGCTATCGCTCTGCCTACCGACTTCTCGGCTCGTATTGCACGTAACACTCAGATTTACATCCAGGAAGAAACCAACGTTTGCCGCGTGGTCGACCCATGGGCAGGTTCATATTATGTTGAGTCGTTGACTCGCGACATTTATGAGCGCGCTTGGGCTCACATCCAGGAGGTTGAGGCTATGGGCGGCATGGCAAAAGCTATCGAGACAGGTCTTCCTAAGATGCGTATCGAAGAAGCTGCAGCTCGTAAGCAGGCTAAGATCGACGCCGGCACCGAGACCATCGTCGGTATCAACAAATATCGCCTTGAGCATGAGGATAGCATTGATACTCTTGAAGTTGACAACACAGCGGTGCGTGAGTCACAGATTCGCCGCTTGAAAGAGTTGAAAGCCAACCGTAACGAAGCCGACGTGCAGCGTTGCCTCGATGCAATCACCGAATCGGTTAAGACCGGCAAGGGCAACCTCTTGGCTTTGGCAGTTGAAGCCGCTAAATGCCGCGCCACATTGGGTGAAATCTCAATGGCATGCGAAAAGGTGGTTGGCCGTTATAAAGCTGTTATTCGTTCAATATCAGGAGTTTATTCTATGGAAGCAAAAGGCAATGAGAAGTTCGCAAAGGCACAGGCAATGGCCGATGAGTTCGCAAAGATCGAAGGCCGTCGTCCTCGTATCATGATCGCTAAGATGGGTCAGGACGGTCACGATCGTGGTGCTAAGGTTGTCGCTACAGGCTACGCCGATATAGGTTTCGATGTCGATATGGGGCCATTGTTCCAGACACCGGCCGAGACAGCACGTCAGGCTGTGGAAAACGACGTTCATATCGTGGGCGTGTCGTCGTTGGCAGCAGGTCACAAGACCCTCGTGCCTCAGGTTATCGAAGAATTGGCCAAACTCGGTCGCCCTGATATCATGGTGACAGTGGGTGGCGTTATCCCTCACCAGGATTACCAGTTCTTGTATGACGCAGGCGCGGTTGCCATCTTCGGACCTGGTACAATTGTGTCGGATTCGGCAATCAAGATGTTGGAATTGTTATTGGCAGTTCGTAAACAGTAATTGAAAAACAAATATTACACGGTTTGGACAGGCCGGCAGATAGGTGTCTTCAACAGTTGGGACGAATGCCGTCTGCAGGTCGAAGGGTTCCCTGGTGCGAAATACAAAGGATTTCCCACCAGGGAAGCCGCCGAATCGGCGTTTAAATCGGAACCAGATTTCGGAAAATCCGAAACGGAACCGGTAAAATCGTGGGAATCAATGCCTGAAGGCAGCCCCAAACCCATGACAAACGCCATCGCCGTCGACGCGGCATGCTCCGGTAATCCTGGAAAAATGGAATATCGGGGCGTGTTTGTCGATACAGGCACCGAGGTGTTCAAAAGCCCTGTGTTTGAAGGCGGAACCAACAACATAGGCGAGTTTTTGGCCATAGTCCACTGCCTCGCCTGGCAACAGAAAAACCGCATCAACCTGCCGATTTATTCCGACTCGGTGAACGGTCAGAAATGGGTGGCTGCGGGCCAGTGCAAGACAAAGCTCGTCGAGAGCAATAAAAACAAATACCTCTTTGAAGTAATCGCCCGAGCCGAGAAATGGCTTCACGACAACACTTTCAGAGTTCCGATTTACAAATGGAGAACCGAGATTTGGGGTGAAATACCCGCCGATTTCGGTCGCAAGTAATTAAAAGTCAACGTTATGATAAAATTCGACACATTCTATCTGCAGTGTCCACAATGCGACGCGTGGCTCGAAGGCCATATAGTTAGGTCGGAGCTGGTTAATAAGTCGACACTTTACTCTGATGGCAAGACGTTGAACGACAATTACATAACCGAACCCCAGAAAATTGTGGTATGCCCTTCGTGCAGCCATTGGTTCTGGGTTGAAGAATTTAAAGATCCTTTGGTAACTGCCAAGAAACCGACGGTGCCATATTACACATGGAACCACTGGCGTTTCTTCGGCGTTTATTTCAGCAGCAATGCAGGCCGCCTGGCCTTGGTAGAGCATTACAAGGAATTTCTAAAAGTCATTAATGACAAGGATAAGGAAATTTACATCCGCCGACTAATGTGGTGGGCGTACAACGATTTGGTGCGCAACAATTACCAGATGCACCTGCCTTATCTGTTTTCAGGCAAGATGAGTTTCAACGTGTGGCGCAAAAACCGTCACAAACAATTGGAGGGTCGCCGACTCTTCAAGAAACATCATGAGGAATACCTTGAAAACATGAAAGCTTTGCTGGTGTTGCTGAAAGGCCGATACACTCCAGATGACGAGCAGTATGAGTCTTCGATATTGGAAATCATTGAGTTATATCGCGAGATGAGAGAATACGACGAAGCCCAGAAGATTCTCGATACTATTCCGAGACGCACTCATTACATCGCGAATATCGAAAAGGAAGTCAGACGGAAACACGATTTTGTTTTCCTAGTAGTTGGTTGATTACGTGTGATGCGCAGAAGCATCCGAACACGGCCGGCATATACGAAATGGTGCCTACCGTGGCTATCTTGTTTTGCTGTTGCTCGTCTTCAACGATAAAGGCGTCGTCGGCCACTTTCTCGGGTGAGAACACCACTGTGATACCTTCGCGTATGCCCAGTCGGTGCAGGCGTTTGCGGATGTAGAAGGCCAGACGGCAGTTGTACGACTTGGCGATGTCGCAAATCTCGATTTTGGTGGGGTCGTATTTGCCGCCAGCCCCCATGCAACTCACAATATTCTGATGGTTTTGAACGGCGTAATAGAGCAGAAATACCTTGGGCGCCATGGTGTCGATGGCGTCGACCACGAAGTCGAATTTTTGCGCCATAAGGTCGATAATCGACTGGTCCTTGAGATATTGATTCAGCACATGCAACTTGATTTCAGGGTTGATGTCGCGGATTCGTTCAGCCATCACGTCGGTTTTCAGTCGTCCGATAGTGCTGTTGAGTGCCAGAAGCTGACGGTTTTTGTTGGTGACGCTCACGGTGTCGCTGTCGACTATGGTCATCTCGCCAACGCCAGCGCGTGCCAGTTGCTCGGCGGCGTAGGCACCTACGCCGCCGAGTCCCACTACCAAAACGTGAGCCTCCGACAAGCGTTTCAACCCGTCGTCACCTACCAGAATCTGTGTCCGTTGTTTCCAGTCTTCCATAATTCTCAAAAATCTGTCTGCATAAAAAATCAATATCGCAATTCATAAGTTCGGCTGCCTTGGCGTAAACATCCCTGATGTCGCGGCCAGAAACATCGGTTTCAAGGAAAAGCCTGTCGGGCGGGATGTTTTTTAGAATATCAATCGCTTGATTTTCATTGCGATATAGCACTTCACCAAGCGAAATATACATATTGTGCCGCAGCAGTTGCCGCATGGTTTCCACCGAACTGTTGAAGCCGTGAATCACCCATGGCATGACGGCTTTCTTCTTTTTGCGTGCGGCGATTATCTCAGAGTAAGCCCTCACGCAATGAATTATAAT
Source organism: Bacteroidales bacterium (assembly GCA_017616735.1). Taxonomy (GTDB): domain Bacteria; phylum Bacteroidota; class Bacteroidia; order Bacteroidales; family F082; genus Limimorpha. The sequence goes on along the minus strand of JAFZXP010000076.1, from coordinate 37,722 downwards.
AGGTTTGCGACAACTCTCTGATAATCTTATCATTTCCTCGAAAACTTCGAGTTGTTTTTCGAAAGTTTCTTTATGAACTTTATCAAGTCCGACTTCGCCGATAGCAAAAAAACGCGTCATTTCGACCGAAGTGGAGAAATCTACGCCTCTCAATCGCAGTAGATTTCTCCATTTCGCTTCGCTCCAATCGAAATGACGGTCGAGTTTCCAAGGATGTATCCCAACCGTTTTTAAAATCTTCTCGACATCCCCATCAACAATCTTTATAACAGATTGATTATCAATGTGGGTATGGATATCGACGAACATCAAGATTATTTTGCCTTGCCTTGGTTAGCTACGCTTTGCATCTTCTTGGCGATTTCTTCAGGGTCGCCGAGGAAGAAGTCTTTTTGCAGCTTCATGTTGTCGTCAAACTCGAACACGTAAGGTATAGCTGTCGGGATGTTGAACTTGATGATTTCGTCTTCGCCCATGCCTTTCAGCTCTTTCACGATGCCGCGCAGACTGTTGCCGTGAGCCACCACCATGACCTCGTTGTGATTCTCGAAAGCCTTCAGAATCACATCTTTATAATAAGGCATCAAGCGTGCGATGGTGTCTTTCAGCGACTCGGTGAGCGGAATCTGATCGTCGGTCAATTCGGCGTAGCGCACATCCTGACGAGGGCTTTTCGGGTCGTCCATTGCCAGCGCAGGTGGCTGAACGTCGAAGCAACGGCGCCATCTGAGCACCTGTTCCTCGCCGTATTTCTTAGCCATGTCAACCTTGTTGAGTCCTTGCAGTTGGCCGTAGCTCTTCTCGTTGAGGCGCCATGTTTTGTACACCGGCAGCCAGTCCATGTCCATCACGTCGAGTATGTTGTTGAGCGTCTTGATGGCACGTTTCAGATATGATGTGAAGCAAATTTCAGGTTTATAACCGCCTTCTTTGAGGGCCTTACCGGCCTCGAGGGCTTCCTGAATTCCTTTTTCAGACAAGTCAACATTGGTCCAACCAGTGAAGAGGTTGAGTTTGTTCCATTCGCTTTCGCCGTGGCGAACTAATATTAATTTTTTCATTTTTCTAAAATTTATTGAAGTGCAAAATTAGAAAAAAATATCCAATGTCATGACATTATTTTTATAAGAGACAATCAATTAATAATTCAAACTTCAATAACCAATAAACTATAACCAATAAACTTTTTTTGTATTTTTGCGCCATGAGATTAGTCAAGCCATCGAAGTTTTTCAGGATGTTTTATCCGTCGCTGCTTTGGGAGATGCCAAAGACCGGCGAGAAAACTATTTACCTGACGTTTGACGACGGTCCGCATCCGCTGATAACGCCAAAAGTGCTCGAGATTCTCAGGAGATACGATGCAAAGGCTACATTTTTCTGCATCGGAAACAACGTAAAACAGTTTCCCGCAACTTTTGAGCTTTTGAAACAAGATGGTCATTCAGTGGGCATACACACATTCAATCACGAAAACGGCTGGAAGACCAAAACTGACGATTACATCAAATCGTTTATAGATGCCAATAAATTGATTCACAGTAACTTATTCCGTCCGCCTCACGGCAAAATCAAGCGGTCGGAGCTCTCTAAGCTTTACACTCTAAACTCTACACTGAAAATAGTGGCTTGGACTGTGATTGCTTACGATTGGGACCATGATCTTTCGCCAGAGGATGTTTACCAAAATGTTATCAGAAACGCCGGTGACGGAGCAATAGTCACCTTCCACGACAGCTTGAAAGCTTACAACAATATGATTTCAGCTCTGCCTAGAGTTTTGGAGTATTACAAAAATCAAGGGTATTGTTTTAAGGCTTTAAACTATTAAACTTCAATAACCTATAACCTATAAACATTTCTAATTCAACTCCAAACTATGCAAAGCCTCACTTCAGGGTGAATCCTTACGGCTTCACATTCGTGATGCTTTCGCATAGTTTTCCGTCTTAAGTACTTCAATATTTTAGATTTTACAGTTTGACTTCAAACTATGCAAAAAGCCGCAGGCTAATTTTTTCAGCTAACGCAATGCCTGCTATTTTTTGCATAGTTTTCCGTCTTTATAAACTTCCATATTTAAATTTTACAGTTTGACTGCAAACTATGCAAAGCCTCACTTCAGGGTGAGTCCTTTAGGTCTCACATTCGTGATGCCTTGCATAGTTTTTCGTCTTATCCGATGCGACTCCAATCAAAATCGCGTTCGAACTGTTGCGAGAAATATTGTTTTGTAGCGTAATGTTCTGGTTTTGATAGAGTCGGGTCGGTATCCAAAAGCAGGTTTGCCATGCGGCGGGTGTGCCGGATGATTGGCTCATCGTATTGGAAGTCGCCGATTTTCATTTCAATCATTCCCGATTGGCGGGTGCCTTGTGTTTCGCCCGGACCGCGTAACTGAAGGTCGGCTTCTGCGATTTCGAATCCGTCGTTGGTGCGCACCATCGTCTCCATGCGCTTTTTGCCCTCACCGGTGATTTTGTGGTCGGTGATTAAAACACAGTAGGACTGCTCGGCGCCACGTCCCACTCTTCCACGAAGCTGATGCAGCTGCGAGAGCCCGAAACGGTTGGCGTTTTCGATGATCATCACCGAGGCGTTCGGCACGTTAACACCGACTTCAATGACTGTCGTCGCAATCATGATATGTGTCTCGCCGCGCACAAAACGCTGCATCTCCCAGTCTTTGTCTTCCGCCTTCATCTGTCCGTGCACCACGCTGATGTGATAGTCCGGCTCCGGGAAATCTCTCAGCATCGCCTCGTAGCCTTCCTGCAGGTTTATCAAATCCATCTTTTCCGATTCTTTGATGAGCGGATAGACCACATAAATCTGATGCCCTTCGGCAATCTGTTTTTTCATGAATCCGATGATGGCAAGTCGTTGTTCCTGAAATACATGCACTGTTTTTACAGGTTTTCTTCCAGGAGGAAGCTCATCGATTTTAGAGACATCGAGGTCACCATATTGCGTCATCGCCAAGGTGCGCGGAATAGGGGTTGCCGTCATTACTAAAGTGTGAGGCGGAAACGCCGTTTTATCCCAGAAAGAGGCACGTTGCGCCACACCGAAACGATGCTGCTCGTCGATGATGCAGAGTCCTAAGTTTTTGAAAACCACAGTGTCTTCAATCAAAGCGTGAGTGCCTATGATAATCTGAAGATCACCGCTTGCGAGGTCGGCGAGAATCTGTTTGCGTTCGGATTGCTTGGTGCTTCCAGTCAACAAGGCGAAGTGCACGTCCATGCCATTGAGTTGCGCTCTTAGTGTTTCAAGATGTTGAGTGGCAAGGATTTCCGTCGGTGCCATCAATGCCGCTTGGTAGCCGTTGTCCAGTGCCAGAAGCATTATCATCAATGCCACTATTGTCTTGCCGCTTCCGACATCGCCTTGCAGCAGTCGGTTCATTTGATGACCGCTCTTCAGGTCGGCGCGAATCTCCTTGATGACACGTTTTTGAGCGTTGGTGAGAGGGAAGGGGAGATGCTCCTTGTAAAAAGTGTTGAAATAATCGCCAACTTGTTGAAACACAACGCTTCGGGTGTTCATCTGACGGTCTTTTTTATGGACCAGCAGTCGCAGCTGGAAGAAGAAATGCTCTTCGTATTTCAAGCGCATCGTAGCACGTTGAATATCAGTGCTGTTTGAAGGCAGATGTATCTTGTAGTAGGCTTCTTTTCGAGGCAACAGTTTGTCGTGAAGAATCAGACTTTCGGGCAGCACTTCAGGAATCATGTTCCACACTTGCAGCACGCAGGTTTTTATGATTTTTGCGAGCTGTTTGGTGCCAAGTCCGGCGTTTTTCATCTTCTCGGTGGTGTTGTAAACGCCTTGCAATGCCTCGCCGACCAGCACGTCGTCGGGATTATAGTCTTCGACATCGGGATGGGTGAAATTGAAGCGATTGTTAAACACGTTCGCTTTGCCAAAAATGAGGTATTTCTTACCCGGCTGGAAGCGGTTTTTTATCCATTTCAGGCCTTTAAACCATACCAATTCTATCGAGCCGGTATCGTCAGTAAACGTTGCAGTAATCCTTGTAACTCGCGGAGCGCCAATGCATTGCATGTTACTAACTGTTCCGACAAGTTGATAATAAACAGTGTCGTCGGTAATCTGCCTCACCTTGTGAATCTGCGAACGGTCGATATACCTGAAAGGGAAATAGTCGAGCAGGTCCTGATACGTGAAAATGCCCAACTCCTTATTCAGAAGCTCAGCTCGTTTCGGCCCGACGCCTTTCAGAAATTCGATTTTTGTCTGCAGTAAATCCATAAAGATGGTTCTTTAAGCCCTTGCTTCCAATTTTGGTTTTCCATAGCGTTTCAAGTATTTGTCTGGTTTTTTTATTTCAAAAAACATTGCCGCCAACAGCCAGTTTATGATTTCATAATAATCGCCTTGCGAGACAAGTTTTTTGCGCCATACATCCTTCAAATGATGCATGGGATAAACCTCTCTAAGTTTATAAAGCTCTTCGAATTCAAGGAAAAGCAATGCTTTTTCGATGAGAATATCGTCATCGATTTCTTTGGCACCTTTTGCGTATGACCAAACGCAACCATTTTTTTCCAGTTGCCGCCAAAGCATAACTTTTTTATTTTCAGAAACTTTATTCATACAATGCAAAATTACAAAAAAAATCACAATCCTGCAATTTGTAGCAAAATTTTTCGGCAATTTGGAGATTTTGATGTTGTTGAGATTATATCATCAGACATTAATAAAAAATGCCGTCCTCGGACGGCCATGTCCATTCAAGAAAGAATGGCGGTGCTTTAATAACTGGTGCAAAAATACAACTTTTTTCTTTACGAGCAGCCAAAAAAATTAAAATATGTTTTTTTTTCATAATTTTGCATCATGATTTATCTCAACGATCATACGGAATTGCTTGATATTGAAGACGCTTTGGCTAAGGTGTCGGAGCAACGTCGAGAACAGGCACTGAAGTTCGCGCACGAGAGCGGCCGGCGGCTGTCGCTGGCGGTGTATCTGCTGCTGATGGAAGGCCTTCAAAAGGAATACGGCATCACCGAGCCTCCTGTGTTCGAATATCTCGATGGCGGCAAGCCAGTCATAAAAGATCACCCTGAGATCCATTTCAACTTCAGTCATTCGGGCAACGTCGCTCTCTGCGCCATCGACAGCCAGCCGGTGGGCGCCGACGTCGAGACACCACGCAAAATCACGCCTTCGCTGATAGCATATACCATGAACCGGGAAGAACAGGCACTGATAGCGTCGGCGCCTGAAAGCCTGACGGCTTTCCTCGCTCTCTGGACCAAAAAAGAAGCAGTCTTGAAGCTCACCGGAGAAGGTATCCGCAGCGACCTCAAGACTGTCCTTTCGCATCCCGAACTTTTCAGCATCGAGACTGTAATCAAAGATAATTACGTTTACTCAATTGCCAAAAAGCCGTGACTCTCATTATGTTATTCTATCTCAACGCCAAAGCCTTGTGACGGTTCCTCATTAGGCATCGGCATGACAATTATGTCGTCTTCGCCATCGGTTTTGCCGCCACCAACAGGACAAATATTCGGCTTTAGTCCAAGACTCAACACCCTGGTGCTTAGGTGATTCCATGAAGAGCCGTTGTAGTAATAAGCCGTGTTGTCGCTATATGCGCCATCATATGTGGACATTACATAAAACCTGCTTACAGCGTTGGAGTAATCTACAACAACATAAAAATCGCCACTAACATTAAACTCACTGAAGTTGCTTATCAATACCGTAGCTTCATAGTTGTGATATGAAACGACTCCATTTGAAACAGCATTCTGATATAATGTTGACATGGGTATTGAAATCTCTTTTATCACAGTTCCGGGTCCACTGTAAGTGCTATTGCAAAAAGATATTTTTACAGAACCCGAAGATCCTCCAGCTCCATAAGTCAGCTTAAGGTCGGATATTGTCTTGGTGCCGCTGTTGTAAACACGCTCCGCGCACTTAGTATACCCGTATGAATTTGTTCCGAAACAATAGTTGTAATTAGTGCTTGACCATGTACCCCACACCCATATGTTGTTTATGTAATAATCGTTGTGATAATACTTACAGCTGCTCCACTGGGCGTATAGAGTGATGCTGGAACTCAAGCTAATATATTGCTTGTCAGAGTATGATGTTCCGCTACCGTCTGCTTTGGTGTTCCACCCATTGAATTCATATCCGCTTTTGGTGAAGCAGTTGGCTTTGATGAGGTCACTATACCCTGCAAGAATAGTCTGAGGACTCATTGTTCCGCTGCCGCCGTTGGCGTTGAAGGTTATGGTATTGCCCCAACGCGCACAGAGATAGCCATAGTTGTAGTCGTAAGTGATATACGCTGTTTGTCCCGGCTGATAAATATTGTTGTCACTGGGGCCTCGGCTCCAGCCGACAAAAATCTTATTGCCGTTGGTGAACATGTTCTCGTCGAGGATGAATTGGTAGTTGCCTATGTGGTTGCGGCGAGCTATGGTCTGTCCGTCGGATGTTGTGCCGCCGTTACCGTCATATTTCACCTCCATATGAACGGGATCCTGAGAGTCTTTATGACATCCAATCACTGTAAGAAGCAGTAATGGAATGATTATCAATAGTTTTTTCATGATGTCAAATATTTTTTCATAATATCAATTCACGGCTGTCACGATAGCTGACCACCCTGGATGTGTTATACTTCCATCGCTGTGAAAACGTATGGAGATGAATGAACCAAGTGAGTCCCATGTGGAATAGGTCGAATAGATTGTTCCAGGATTATTATATCCGCTGTATTCTGTCCCATTGATATAGAGTTTGTCGAAATTCGCTTCAGTACTAAACGATTCGAACTGCATTTTTACTCTTTTGCCTTGTGGAGCCCAGAAAGTGTAATAGTAATCCTCATCGTCAGAATAATAGTATTCCGGACCACCGCTGTCGTAAAAATGATAGGTCTTGCCGTTTCTAAGAGTGGTGCTTCCGTCACACATGTTGATGTCGTAATTGCCTAAGCCGATAGGCTCGACGTCGTCTTTCTGGCAAGCTGTCAGCGCCATTATTAATAACGCAAGAATTATCAGGTATCTTTTCATATAGTCAATAATATTAGTGTTATTAAATCAATCGACAGAGTATACCGTAGCCGACCAACCAGAATATGTTACACTTACGTCGCTGGTAAAGCGAATCGTCATGGTTGAACCTGTTGAATACAACGTGCCTGGATTAGTGCTATACTGATTGTTGTTGATGTAGATGTGGTCACAGCAAGTTTCCAAATTCATAGAAGAGAACACAATTTTAACCCTTTTCCCTGCAGGGGCGTAAAAGTAAAAAGTGTATGACTCGTTATTACTGTAGCTGCTGTTTGGCCCGCCGCTGTCGTAGAAATTGTAATAGGCTCCGCTTTCCATGGTTTTGCTGCCATTTCTCATGGAGATAGCTCCTCCGTATGACGAGTACTCCCATTGTGCATACAGATTTATGTCATTATAAGGCGTAACATAAGCATGATCGGAATAAGAGGTGCCTGTTCCGTTAGCATTGGTGTTCCATCCAGTAAAAATGTAGTTTGTTCTCGTGAATGCATTGTTATTGAGATAAGCACCATTACCAGCCACTATGCTCTGCGGACTCATTGTACCGCTGCCGCCGTTGGCGTTGAAGGTGACTTTGTACACGCGTTTCCACTGGGCCCAAAGCGTGACGTTGGCGGTAGGCTTGATATAGGCGCCGTTACTGTATGAGGTGCCTGAGCCGTTGGACTTGGTGTTCCATTTGTCAAACTGATAGCCGCTACGGGTAAACTTGTTGCCGGTCAGATAGGTGTAGTCGCCTTCCGTGACGGTTTGTGAGCTCATGGCGCCGCTGCCGCCGTTGGCGTTGTAGTTGATGGTGAACACTTTCAGCCAGATGGCATACAAGTCAATGTCTTCTTGATAGCCATGAATGGTATACCCGGGCTTATAACTGCTGTAGCCACTACCGTCGGATTTGTTGTTCCATTTGGAGAAAACCTTGTTACCGTTGGTGAAACAATTGGAGATAGCTTCACACTCGTTGTTCAGGTAGGTATACTTTACGAAACTGTCACCATTGGCCGTCAAGCCGCCGTTGCCGTGATAAACCACGCTCATATACATGCCTGGCCCGACATTATCCTTGTGGCAGCCCGTCATCACGAGCAGGATCGCCGCCAAGATTAGTAGTAATCTTCTCATGACATCGGGGTTTTAACGGTCGGCATTCCTCGCCTTTGTACGAAACCTGTAGCCGATTGTCGCACTTAAGCTGTACAACGACGCATTGCCGGGCCGACCATCTTGATAGTTGGGATAATGGTCTTCCCTATTTATGCTTCCGTACATCAGCGAGAGACTGAAATACAATGGTGAAGGCGTTACATAGCCAAAACGTAGTATATACCTGTGGCCGTCGTAATACTTGCGTTCATAGCTGATGCCCTCGTATTCCATATCTTTGGTATAACTCATCATGAAGGTGTATCCGATACCCCAGAAGAAAGCGCCGCCTTCACCGTAGTTGCCATGGATGAAAAGCAGACCCACGTTGATTTTCTTCAATGTCTCATAGCCTGCGAACAGACCCCAGGCGAACCTCTTGCTCGGAGCCAAGGCGAAATCGAATCCCAGATTGAAATCCAGTGCTTTGATGCCGCCCATTGTACCGGTGACGCCGGCGTTGAGTCCGATGAACGGACCGTTGTGAGGCTTCCTGATTTTTTGAACATGCACCTCGGCTTTCTTGGCCTTATATGTGCCTACTGCTTGCGCATTTGCAGCAGATGCTATGCAAAGCACTGCTGCAAACGCCATAAATAATCTCTTAAACATGTCGATAGTTATTTGACAGGTACTATAATTTCCTTATTCTCAATCTTCTCAATCTCTATGCCATAGACTCTGAACGCATCGGCATCTTTCTCTGACATGTTTCTGAAATTTTTGTATTTTGCGGGATAGCCTGATACCGTGACGGTGACAGTCGCATAGTTGTCACTTGTCTTGATGTCGAAGATAGGGGCGACAATCACATCGGCATTGTGTGCCTGCACTGCCTTTGAAACGGTCAGACTCTTCCAGTAAACGAGTGTCGGAGAGGCTTCAGTATGGCTGATATCATAGCTTTTTAGTGTGTTGTCAAAGGTCTGGCTCTCAACGATTTTGTTCGGCGAGATCTCGAGGTCGGCCACGGTCGGGATCACATAGGTTGGTTGCATCTGTGTGTTGATGTAACTTGCTGTGTTCTCGTCATAACGATAACGTGTTTCGTAGGTACTCATCGCACATGAGGTGAGGAGCATGGTGACTCCTAAAACGAGTAAAAATCTGGTAGTTTTCATGGTGTTGAATTTTACGTCCGCCTTTGTCGGACTTGGTTAGTATTATGTTAATTTTGAAGAATTCGAATATTTCGACTGCAAAGTTAAATACTAATTTTTTGAAAAACAAGAGAAAAATAAAAAAAAGAATAAAAATCTACGAAATTCATGGAAATTTCCTATCTTTGCACCCAAATGCACATATTCGAAAAAAATATAAAAAGATATAACAAATGTTAAGCGAACAGGAACAAATCAGAAGAAATTCCCTTCAGGAACTTTACAAACTCGGTATCAATCCATATCCTCAGGCGGCGTTCGACGTGAACGTGACAACCACTCAGATTAAAGAACAGTTTGACGATAACGACCTCTCAAAGTTTGAGAACGTCAGCATAGGCGGTCGTATCATGAGCCGCCGTATCATGGGCGCGGCCTCATTCTGCGAGCTGCAGGACGCCAACGGACGTATTCAATTATATTTAAATCGCGACGAGATTTGCCCAGACGAGGATAAGACAATGTACAATGTGGTGTTCAAACGTCTGCTCGATATCGGCGACTTCATCGGTGTGAAAGGCTTTGTGTTCCGCACCCAGATGGGCGAGATTTCAATTCATGTGAAGGAAATGACGGTGCTCAGCAAGAGCTTGCGTCCACTGCCAATCGTGAAGGAGAAAGACGGCGTGAAATACGACGAGTTCAACGATCCTGAGCTGCGTTACCGCATGCGTTATGTCGATTTGGTTGTCAACGATAAGGTGAAAGATATCTTCATCAAACGTACCCGTATCATCGACAGCATCCGCCGTTTCTTCAACGAGCAAGGCTACCTCGAGGTGGAAACTCCAGTGTTGCAAGCAATACCTGGCGGCGCAACAGCTCGTCCGTTTATCACACACCACAACGCATTGGATATCCCGATGTACCTGCGTATAGCCGATGAGCTTTTCCTGAAACGTCTCATCGTGGGCGGCTTTGACGGTGTTTATGAGTTCTCGCGCAACTTCCGCAACGAAGGCATGGACCGCACGCATAACCCGGAGTTTACCGGACTTGAGATATATGTGGCTTACAAAGATTATCTTTGGATGATGGATTTCACCGAGGCAATGATTGAACGCGCGGTGAAAGAGGTGCTTGGTACCGACACCGTGAAGGTTGGCGAAAACGAGATTTGCTTCAAACGTCCGTTCAAGCGTATCACAATGATCGATTCCATCAAAGAAAAGACCGGCATCGACATCACTGGCATGGACGAGGCTCAGCTGCGTGAGGTGTGTAAGAAACTCGATATCGAAATCGACGATTCAATGGGTAAAGGCAAGCTCATCGATGAGATTTTCGGAGCAAAATGCGAAGGCACTTACATCCAGCCTACCTTCATCACCGACTATCCTGTCGAGATGTCACCTCTTTGCAAACGCCACCGTAACAACCCTGAGCTGACCGAGCGTTTCGAGTTGATGGTCAACGGCAAAGAGCTCGCCAACGCTTACACCGAGCTCAACGATCCTATCGACCAGCGTGCCCGTTTCGAGGAGCAGATGAAGCTGGCTGGCCGCGGTGACGACGAGGCTATGCTTATCGACCAAGACTTCTTGCGCGCACTTGAATATGGTATGCCTCCTACATCGGGCATGGGCATCGGCATCGACCGTCTGGTGATGCTGCTCACAGGCCAGACTCAGATTCAGGAAGTGCTTCTGTTCCCGATGATGCGTCCTGAAGTGCACAAGAAAGTCGCCACAAAAGACGATTTTATGGCTGTCGGCGTGCCTGAGGTGTGGGCCGAAGTGCTTGTGAAACAAAACTATACCTCGCTCGAACAGATGCAGTCGGAGAAGCCGTCGGCACTGCGCGAGAAACTCAATGGCATCCGCAAGAAAACAAAAATGGACGTTCCTGCTTTGCAACTTGAGGAAGTCGAAAAATGGATTAATGCATAACAACAAATAAAACCATGAAAAAACTTATCTTAACAACTGTTTTTGTGGCTGTTTTGGGCGCTCTTTCAATCGCCCAGACGGTACAAAAAACATATCATTTTGACAATCCGGCTGTTAGCGTGGTCGGTGGCTATGACGTCATCAGCTTTGACGGTACAATCGGCCTTGGTGAAGTTGGTAAAGCCACTTTGCCGGGTCAGCATGTTTCGCTGCTTTTGCCTCCCAACACTGAGGCTAATGAAATAGCAGTGGAATATTCCGACTTCGTGGAACTTGAGGGCACTTTTAACCTGCTGCCATACCAACAGGCCCGTCCGTTGTCGTCGACAGAGCCTTTGGTGCTTGAGAGAAACGAAGAATTTTACGGTTCTGAAGCGGTTTATCCCGAGAAAACCTACTCAAAAGTCAGCACTCAGTTTATGAACGGATGCTCTTTCGCGTTTGCACAGTTTACCCCAGTTCGTTACGTTCCTGCCAGTGGCAAGGTGTCGTATGCCAAGACGGTTACAGTTACCGTCGACGTCAAGGCATCGAGAGCCGATAAGAGCCGTCTGCTGTGGATGACTCCTGAGGTACAAGCCCGTGTGGAGCGCATGGCGCAGAACCCTGAGGCTGTGGCTGAATACAAAACCCGCGGCCGCTCAATTGGCGGCTATGAGCTGCTGGTCATCACACCGCAGGAGTGGGTCTCGCATTTCGACGAATATGTGGCTTTCTACCAGGCTCGCGGCTTGCGCACTCATGTTACAGCATTGGAAGACATCCTCAATAGCTTCGAAGGCCGTGACGATGCCGAGAAGGTGTTCAACTACACCAAACAGGAATACGAAGACAACGGCATTATGATGATACTTTTGGGCGGCGATGCCGGACTGGTGCCGTGGCGTGCACTCTACTGCTACGTCTCGGACGAATATATCGACAACCTGCCGGCCGATATGTATTTCGGCTGCTTCGACACCAACTGGGACGAAGACAACAACGGGTTGTGGGGCGAGGTAGGCGAGGATGACCTGATGCCAGAGGTAGGTGTAGGCCGTATGCCTTTCAACAACGAGACTCAGTTCAACAACATGATGCACAAAACTCTCGAGTATCAGTCAAATCCGGTGCTGGGCGAGTTCAATACAGTTATTCTCGGAGCCGAGCATATGGGTGACGGATACTACGGCAGTTCTGACATTGAAAGACTTATTGGAGTTAACAGTGATTTTGGATACACAACCGTAGGAATTCCTGAGGATTACGAGTTTGTGAAAATCTACGAAAACGGTCCGACAGGTTGGTCGGGAGCTATATTCCGAAACGCCATCAACGAACACGGCGGGCAGTACGTGTTCCATTGCGGTCACGCCAACACCGACTATGTGGCCGGATGGTATGTAAACAGCACCAACGACGCCTCGTTCGCTCAACTCAACGGCGTGACGCACAACTACGGTTTCTTCAACTCGCACGGATGCATCTGCGGTGACTTTACCCACACCTGTATGCTTGAGCGTCTGGTCAATATTTCCACAGGATTTGTGGCCACCACGGGTAATTCGCGTTACGGTTGGTATCAGCCTTGGGGCGACGGCATGGCGGCACACCTCAACCGTGAGTTTGTCGACGCTTACTACAACGATCGCTTGCCTTACATAGGCACAGCTTTTGTGGAGATGAAGATAATGACAGCTCCTTATGTTGCGACACCTTGGGGCGATGATGGCGCGATGCGCTGGAATCTCTACGACATCAACATCCTTGGCGACGTGGCGGTGTGCCCGTGGCTTGACGAGCCGTTCCGTCCGGAGCTGAGCTACGAGTCGGCCATCAATCTCGGATCTGCAGCCACAACTGTTGAGGTTAGAAAAGACGGCGTGGCCCAAAGCAACTTCCGTTGCAGTATTTTCCACAACGGCCAACTTTTGGCTTTCGGAATGACCGACGAAAATGGCATGGCCAATGTGGAGTTCGGCAGCCCGCTCGACGTGGCCGACACAATGCAGCTTATAATCACAGGCCCTAACGCAATTCCTCAGACAATCGACATAATCGGACTTAGTGACAACACCGCTTTTGTCTATCCTCAGGATATTGAGCTGAACGATGATTTCGCTACAGGCAACAGTCTGGATATGGATGTCAATTTCAAAAACGCAGGTACAGCCGATGCAGCTGGTGTGACAGCTTCTTTGTCGACAGTGTCGCAATATGTCAGCTTGTCAAAATCGACAGTGGAGGTTGGCACAATTAATGCGGGAAGCTCGGTGCTGGTTGAAGACGCCTTCGATTTTGACGTGGCAGCCAACATCCCCGACGGCACATTGGTTGATTTCGTGATGGCTTGCACCGACGGCAATAGCGTCTGGAACCGCAATCTTTTCTTCAAGGCAAAGGCTCCATCATTGAAAATCAATAATATTGAATATGCCGAAATTGAAGGCAACATGAATGGTTATCTGGAACCTGGCGAGACATTCCTGTTCACCATAACAGGCAAGAACGTGGGACATCTGATTGCCTCAAATCCTTACATACACGGAAGTGCCGACAATCAGGCTGCTCAGTTCAACACCAACGATTTGCCGCTCAACGATGTGGCCGCCGGCGGTGATTTTGAAGCAGAACTTCAGGTGACAATTGACGAAAACACTCCGCAAGGCACCACCATCGTCTTCAGTTTCAACGTTATGGCGGGAGAGTATTCGGCAACAAGCGATATAGTGCTGTGTGTAGGTTTGATAACCGAAGATTTTGAAACAGGCGATTTGTCGAAATTGCCGTGGGTTTTGTGGGGTGATGCTGAGTGGTTTGTAACTTCCGATCAGGCGTACAGCGGCTCGTTTAGCGCTCAGTGTGGCGAAATAGGCAAGAATCAGATGACATCTCTCATAGTCGAAATCAACACCACAACTGACGGTGAATTGTCGTTCTACTATAAAACTTTGACAAAATACAAGAAAGACTATTTGATCCTGTACATGGACAATACCGTGTTGGGCTTCTGGACCGGCGATAACGATTGGACACTTGCCACATATACCATCGAAGCCGGCACCCATGTGCTTGAATGGCGTTACGATACATCCTCCAGCGGTGCCACCGACGGCAACGTGTGCTGGATTGACGATATCACATTCCCTGGCAACACTATAGTTTTGGACGACACCGAGGAAGTGATATTCAGCGAAATGGCTGTCTATCCTAATCCAACCGCCGATGTAATCTTCATCAAAGCCGATGATGTGAAAAGTGTCGAGGTTTATAATTCATTGGGCATGAGAGTTATCGCAAATGATGTGAACAACTCGCAGTCGGTTGATTTGACCGGTTTGGCCGCAGGAATGTATTTCGTAAGGACAATTGACAGCAAGGGTAATATTAACTCGACCAAAGTCATTAAAAAATAATGCTTTTCGCTGATGTTATAGGACATGACGATTTGAAGAAACGCTTGATACAAAGCGTTAGGGACAGTCGTGTGTCGCATGCTCAGCTTTTTATCGGGCCGGAGGGTAGCGGCAAGATGGCTTTGGCCTTGGCCTATGCCCAGTATATCAACTGCACCAACCGCTCCGAAACCGACAGCTGCGGCCAGTGCCCGTCGTGCCGCAAGTTCATGACACTGACTCATCCCGACTTGCACTTCGTTTTTCCGACTGCCACCACCAAAAAAGTCGACAAGAATCCTGAATCAGACCTGTTTATCGCCGATTGGAGGGAATATCTGACCGATTGCAAAGGTTACGCCGATTTGTCGGATTGGTTTACAAAACTAGATATAGAGAACAAACAGGGTGTCATCAACGTGCGTGATGCCGCCACTATCATGCGCAAGCTCAGTTTCAAGGCTTATGAAGGCGAGTATAAGGTGGCTGTTATCTGGATGGCTGAGAAGCTTAATGTGCAGACTGCCAATAAACTGCTCAAACTCATAGAGGAACCGCCCGAGAAAACCCTGTTCATACTCATAGCCGAGAATCAGGAGGAGCTGCTGAACACCATACGCTCGCGATGCATGATGGTGAAAGTGCCTAAACTGACATATCAGGAAGTTCAAGACGCCCTAGTCGATAATCTTGGCTGCGACCCTCAGGAGGCACACGACGCCGCAATGCTGGCCGACGGCAATTGGCTGTTGGCGCAGCGTTTCGCCAACGATAAAGAAGACGAGAAGCTCTACGCCAACACATTCCAGAAATGGATGCGTTACTGCTTCAAGGGAGCCCTGCCCGAGCTTATCGACTTTGTGGCCAACGATATCAAACCTCTCGGACGCGAGCGGCAGAAAGAGTTTTTGGAATACGGCCTCAACATATTCCACAACTCGTTGCTGTTCAACAATAATATGTCGGACGAAGTGATGCTTCCGACTGACGAGAAGACTTTTACGCAGAACTTCGCGCCATTTGTCAACCGCAAAAACATGGCCGAGATTTGTGAGCTGTTCGAAGAAAGCATCAATCAGATTGAGCGCAACGCCAATGCTTCAATCGTCTTCATGGACGACAGTTGCAAGATGTCAAAACTGCTTAGAGTCAAGTGATGAAGACTTTAACCAGAATCGGATTGGCATTGTTGAGCGGTCTGCTGATCGCTGCGGCATGGCCGGTTAGGGGTCTTGCGCCACTGGCTTTCGTGGCATTCATTCCACTTCTATATCTCGAAGACAAACATTATTCCTACTGGATTTCAAGCATTGCGTTCTTTACATGGAACGCCCTGACGACTTGGTGGGTTTGGAAAACCACCGCGGCAGGCACCATTGCGATGATAGTTGTGAACAGCCTTCTGATGACCAGTGTGTTTTGGACTTATCATTTTGTGAAATCCAAGCTGTACAATGGCAAAAAAGGCTATTATTTAATTATGGTCTTCGTGCTGGCTTTCGAATATATGCACCTCAACTGGCAGCTCAACTGGCCTTGGCTCAACCTCGGAAATGTGTTTTCGCATTATCACACATGGGTTCAATGGTATGAGTTTACCGGCATTGCCGGCGGTACGGTTTGGGTGTTGCTGGCTAATATCGTGATATATCGGTTGTTGAAGAATTATAGTAAAAGATTGGCTTTTTCAGTCATAGCAATCTTATTTGTCCCGATAATTATCAGCAAAATACAATATCATTCCTATAAAGAAACCGGCTCAGATGTCGAAATCGTGGTGGTTCAGCCCAACCTTGACCCTTACACCGAGGAGTTTACCCTGTCGCCCGTGAAAATCATGGACCGCAATCTGAAGGTTGCCGAGCCGCTGGTTACAGACAGCACATGTTTTGTGGTGAGCCCGGAATCGGCTGTACAGGAAGACATTTGGCTTGAACGCATTGACAATAGTTACTCTGTCAGACGGTTGCGCGATTTTTTGAACAATCATCCCAAAAGTTGTTATGTGATAGGAATAAGCGCCTACGGAATGGCACCCGACGATGCCGCCGACGACTTTGCCGCCCGCAGGTTTATGGATGCTGAAAAGTATTATTACGCTTACAACACCGCCACTCTGATAACGCGCGATTCCATACAGTTTTATCACAAATCGCGTCTGACACCAGGTGCCGAGTCGATGCCTTCGTGGTGGATTTTAAGGATGATGAAAAACCATGCCCTTGACCTTGGCGGCACGGTTGGCACTCTGAAAACAGACAGCGAGGCGAGGGCGCTTGAGCTTGACAACCATAAAATCGGCACGCTGATATGTTACGAGTCGGTGTTCGGAGGTTATGTGACCGAGTTTGTTAAAAATGGCGCCGACCTGCTGTTTGTGATCACCAACGACGGCTGGTGGGGCAACTCGCCCGGACACCGTCAGCATCTGGAGTTCTCCAAGCTGCGTGCCATCGAGACGCGCCGCAGCGTGGCACGCTCGGCCAACACCGGAATCTCGGGATTCATCAATCAGCGGGGCGATATTATTGAGCAAAGCAAGTATTGGGAACACACGGCTTTGCGCAATACGTTGAAAACCAACGATAGACTAACGTTCTACGTGCGTTATGGCGATTACATTTATAAACTGTCGGTCTTTGTGACGGCCTTGCTTGCGGCTTTGACAATTGTTAAACTAATTATTGGAAAGCAATGGAAACACTAAGTCTAGCACCGTTTCAAGGTATCACCGATGTTGTGTATCGCAATGCGTTCCAGAAGCATTTTGGCGGTATCGACAAGTTTTACACGCCTTTTTTCACCGGCATTCAGAAAGATAATTCAAAAAGCTTGAGAGGGGAGGAGATCAGCCCTGAGTTTAACGATGTAAAAACCGTTGTTCCACAGATTTTGAGTAATCATGCCGATGAAATAATACGATTTGCAAATCAATGTAAATCATTTGGTTATAAAGAGTTTAATTTGAATATGGGCTGCCCGTTTCCACGTGTGGCCAACAAGACACGAGGCTGCGGGTTGATGGCCGACCCCGAGCGCACCACAGCAATGCTTAATGAGGTCTGCATGCATGTTGACGGCATTGATTTCAGCATCAAATGCAGGTTGGGATACTACAGCGACGAGGAGATTTACAGCTTTGTAGACACTTTTAACACCTTACCTATCAGCGAGATAATACTGCATCCTCGCATTGGCAAGCAAATGTACACAGGCGAGGCCTCGTTGGAAAAGTTTCAGGCTCTTATACCGCTGATTAACAAACCGTTGGTATATAACGGAGATGTTTTTGATGTCGAAAAATACAATGTGGTTTCAAAAATGTCGCAAGCAGTGGCTTTGGGACGCGGATTGTTGACAAATCCTTTCCTTGCCGAAGAAATCAGGATGGCACCCAAAAATCTGACCGAAAAAAAGGCCAGACTTCATAATTTTGTCGTAGATTTGTACGTCGAACGTCTGCGTCACGCCGGAGGTAGTCCGAAAATCATCGGCAGCATGAAAGAGCTGTGGAAATATATGATGAACATATTCGACGATCCGCTGAATGTGTGGCGTAAAGTGAAGAAAGTCAACCATTTGGATGAATATGAACAAGCAGTTGAACTGATATTTAACGAACATAATGTTTTATGAAAAAGTTTTTTAATATATTGATAATCAGCTTGTTGCTGATTTCTTGCAACTCGCGTCAAGACGAGTTGGTGATACTTTCGGTCAACGATATGCATTCTCATATTGAGATGATGCCTAAGTTGGCTTATGTTGTCGATAGCCTGCGGGCTATCTATCCTGAGCTTATGGTTTTGAGCGCCGGCGACAACCGTACAGGCAACGCCTACAACGACAAATACCCTGGTGAGCCTAACTGGCCTATGATAAACCTGATGAATACAATAGGTTTTGAGGCGTCGGCCTTGGGCAATCACGAGTTTGACGGCAATATTGACGGAATTAGGTTTGTGCTTGAAAAAGCAAAGTTTCCGCTGATTTGCTCCAACGCTTTCTTTACAGGCTATCCTGATGTCCAATTGCCTGATTATATTGAAATTACAAAGTCTATCAACGGTCATGATATCAAAATAATTCTGCTTGGAACCATTGAGACAAGCAACGACGGCAAGCCAAGCGCCCATATTAAAAATCTGCAGAACATGGACTTTGTGGATGCCGAGGATATGATTGATAAATATCTTGATTTGCGTGGAAGTTGCGATGTTTTTATACTGTTGTCGCATTGCGGCTTGGCCGACGAACTGAGGTTTGCCGAGAAATATCCACAGTTTGATATGATTATGGGAGGCCATTCGCACGATTTGTATACCAAACAAATGGATGATGGCGTGCTTTACACCCAGTCGAAGTATTATCTGAAGATGGCCACGGTGACCAAACTTAAAATCAAAAACGGCAAGGTCGTCGGAAAAGAAGCGCAAGTGATTGATTTAAATAAAGTTAACAAAGTTGACGAGGAGGTTCAGGCTTTGGTCGACGGCTATTACGACGAGCAGGAATTCAAAAAGGTGGTGGGTCATGCCAAATCGCCTTTTGCCGACAAGAATGCCCTCGGAGCATATATGGCCGATGCTGAGCGTTACATTACCAAGGCCGATATCGCGATGCAGAATCCGGGTGGAGTGCGTTTCGACAATATGCATGGCGGTGACATCACCAAGGCCGATGTTTTTAATCTGGACCCGTTCAACAACTCTTTGGTGGTGTGTGAGATGACTGGCAGTCAGGTGGAAGACTTCATAGTGCTGGCATCCAACAAAGACCACAACAGCACTCACGTGTCGGGCATCACTTACACCGCCGAATACGCCCAGTCGGACGACGGCGAGTCGGGTTTTGTTTCAGCCAAGGCATATTTGGGCAACGGCCAGCGTATCAATCCCGACAAGGTTTATAAAGTGACGGTCAACAGCTACATGGCGCAGTGGGCAAAGGATTGCTGCCAAAGCATGGAAGACACCGGCATCAATTCCAACGACGCCGAGCTTTTATATCTCAGCGACCATCAGAACGTTGAATACAAAGATGTCAACCGTTACACTATTAAGATAATCAATGAATAACGTGTAAGATGAAGATATTATTAATCCGTTTCAGTTCAATAGGCGACATCGTCCTGACAACGCCGGTTATTCGCTGCATAAAAAGGCAGATGGACGACGACGTTGAGCTTCATGTGCTTACCAAAGAGCAGTTTTCAAACATATCGTACAACAATCCTTATGTCGATAAAACCTATGAATACAGAGGTTCGATACGTGAGGTTATCAAGGAACTGAAGCAGGAAGAATACGATTATATTGCTGATTTACAAAAGAATAACCTTTCAAGGAGAGTCTGTTGGGCTTTGGGTTGCGAGCATCATTCGTTTCACAAGCTCGATTTCAAGAAAATGCTCCTCACCACGTTTAAAATCAACAAATTGCCTGATGTTCACATAGTGGACAGATATTTCGAGGCGGTGGAGCCTTTGGGTGTTCAGAACGACGGGCGTGGCCTCGAGTTCTACATCTCGGAGCAAAACTATATGCAGGAGCCCGATCTGCCAGAAGAGTTCCGCGAGGGATTTTATGCGGTGGTGATTGGAGGCAGCTACAACACCAAGACAATTCCGGTTGAAAAGATTATCGAGGTGATAGAAAAACTCGACGAGCCTGTTATTTTGCTTGGCGGTCCGGGCGATATGCAGCGTTCCAAAATCATAGTCGAAGCCATCGGGCAAAATATCGGCAACCCGGTTGGCATGCTGAATCTGGAGCAGTCGGCATCCATCATCAAGATGTCGAAAGGTGTGCTAACCAGCGATACCGGCATGATGCACATAGCCGCGGCATTTAACAAACCTATTGTGTCGGTTTGGGGCAACACAGTGCCTGAATTCGGAATGTATCAGTATTATCCGAAAAACAGCACCCAGCCATTGAACATCGTGGAAGTGAAAGACTTGAAATGCCGTCCGTGTTCGAAACTTGGCTACAAGAAATGCCCGAAAGGACACTTCAAGTGCATGCAGATGATTGATACCGACAAAGTGGTGTCATTACTAAGACAAAACGTCATTTCGACCGAAGCGGAGAAATCCCCTGCAAATCAAAACTAATAATTATGTTATCAGTTAAAACCTTTATTTTCAACCCTATACAGGTCAACACCTACATCGTTTACAACGAAAACAAGGAGTGTGTCATCATAGATGCGGGCAGTTTTGAACCTTTTGAAGATGAGCAGATTTTGGATTATATCGACAAAAACGGTCTGAAGCCTCTGATGTTGCTCAACACTCACTCGCATATCGACCATGTGATGGGCAACGCCGTCATTGCCAAAAAATATGGAATTCAATTGGCCGCGCATCCAATCGAGAAACCGCTGTACGACAAGGTGTGGGCGTTTGCTGCAGCTTTCGGCATCAATTTCACTCAAGACCGTTGTCTGGCACCGACCGTCGACCTCAATGATGGCGACATTATTAATATAGGTGATGACACCTTGAAGGTGCTTTTCACTCCGGGTCACGCGCCAGGACATGTTTGCTTCTACGATGAGAAAGACGGCATTATTTTCACGGGCGATACCTTGTTTTACAGAGGAATCGGACGTTGCGACCTGCCCGGTGGCAACTATTCGGCAATAGAAAAAAGTCTGCGCGAAGTGCTTTATAAACTTCCAGATGACACCATCGTTTATTGCGGCCACGGCCCGATGACGCGCATTGGAGACGAAAAAAGAAACAATCCGGAGATTAATAGTCTTTAGACTTTAGTTCTTAGTCGTTAGTCTTTAATCAACATCTTAAACAACTAAAGACTAAAAACTAAAAAAAGCACCGAATTTTTCGGTGCTTTTTTGTATCGGGTAAGGGAATCGAACCCTTATTTCGACAGTGAGAGTGTCGTTACCTAACCGTTAGTAGAACCCGACCTGTTTTTTTGCGCTGCAAAATTACAAAAAATTTTGACACGCACAACAATTTTTTTCAAAAATTTAGACTTTAGTCTTTAGTTGTTAGTCGTTAGTAATTCTAATAACAGCTAACAACTAAAGACTAATGACTAACGACTAAAGACTCTTCACAATCTTCTTCACCACG
Source organism: Bacteroidales bacterium (assembly GCA_017616735.1). GTDB lineage: Bacteria > Bacteroidota > Bacteroidia > Bacteroidales > F082 > Limimorpha. The sequence continues at coordinate 15,975 of JAFZXP010000076.1, read as the reverse complement.
CTGTTACCCTTCTTGTCGCTGATTCTCACAAAGTACAATCCTTCATTCAAATCTGCAACGTTGATTTCGTTAGCGCTCACCACAAACATTACTTGCTGGCCGACTGCGTTGAAGATTGTCACATCCTGAACCTCACCGTTAATATATAAGGTGTTGTTCATCGGGTTAGGATAAACCTCGAAGCTTGCTGCAAGGTTCTCACCAACACCGTTAATGATTTCCTCGTTGATCTTTACAGTAATATATTGTGAACCAAGGTCGGAGATGACTACTATATGTGTTTCAACATATCCTTTAGCAACCAATGCAATGCCAACGGTAACTACCAAGCTTTCACCAACCGCCAATGTTGCAGGAAGATCCTGGCTTGTTTCAAACCACAGATAATTCAAACCATCGATTTCTTCGCTTATATCGTTGATGGTAAATGGGGCGGCAGTTTCGTTGGTGATTGTGAATGTTAACTCGCCTGATTCGTCAAACACGAGTTCTTCAACGCTGATAGAAGGCTCGGTTGGAGTTACAGGTGTGTGTGCTTCCATTGTGAAATGGTGAGGATCCAACTCGGCAAACACCGGCTGTGTGTAACGTCGACCCGACTCGTCAGCGCCGAAAACATAGTAATCGATGCTCGATTCACCCTGATAACCTTTGATGTAGCCGACATATTCATCAGGCTCGCCTGTTGCTGTCATGTGTGCAACCTGATATGCGCCGCCGTCGATGCTATAATAAACAAGGAGTGAATCCTGTTTCAGGTTCTCGCCGCTGTAAGCGATGAACTTGCTTGTGATTGCAATTGAATCCTGCCACTGCTGCTCGCCGAAGATGACATCTCTGTGGTCGACAAAGAGCATGCCGAAGTCCATCACGCCACGTGTGCGGCAGTGCAATGCGTCGGTGTTCTCCCAACCTATGCTCCAGTCGTTGTTTGTAACGCCAACGATTGTGTAACCAGGCATTGCTTCCTGATAAACCTGCAAAGCGGCTTCGTTGTATGACGACTGTGAGCCGAGCGGAACGTACACTGTCTTGTTGAGAATCAACGAGTTGGTGTAAGGAGCAAGTGTGCTTCCACCTGGTTCCTGCACGCGGTATACATGATAAGGATAGCCCCAGCAGCAGTTTGTTGTCGCGAAATACTCAGCAACTTGTTCATACAAAGCATATTGCGAGTTGCTTGAAGGCAATTGTGCAATCAAAATCTTGTCAGGTGCAAGATATTTGCCCCAGCAGTCGACGTGTGCGATGTAATCGCCCTGTGGGTCGATGGTTACATGGTAAGGGTCGATGCCGAGATAGTCGCGCATCTTTTGACGCACGTTGGCTTCGTTGTAGTTGTTTTCCTGAAACACAAGCTCGTCGCTGACACCATGGCCACGACCGTCTTCCATCATGTTACCGCCAGTGTGCTGGAGGTTCATGCCGTACATCGGAATCTGCCAGAAGTTGGCGAAAACGCCCGACATATTGTCGTCGTTAGGACGCGGACGATTATAAACGTTATCAACGATAGCAGGGTTTCTGTCCTCGAAGATGTACCACGGACCGTAGTCGCGAACCCAATATGAGTCGGATGCCGCATTCACCCAAGTCACGTTGCTCATGTTGACTCCGGCGCTCTGGAAAGAGCTCTGTGCACTGCTCTGATACGATGATGAAACAATGCAGTAAACATGGCAGTTGTTGGACAACTGAACTACCAAACTTGTAGGAATTCCGAGAGGGTAACGAATCATCACGCCCTGCATAGGCTCAAACTCAGCCACAAAACGAGGTGTGCCTGTCGGAGGATCGGTCTCGACAAAATTCTCGTTTCTGACAGGGGTGTTCATTTCTTCTTCAGAAAGGTAATGCCATCTCTTCCAATCGGGCTTGGTCTGATCCTGGGCATTGACCTTCACGCTTATGCACAAGGCAATGGCAACTAATGTTAGTAAGACTTTTTTCATATTTTTAAAATTATTAATTTATTCTAAAATGGCCCGCAAAGATACAACTTTTTTTGTAAATTTGCGTTTTAAAATATTGTAACGAGAAATTTCCAAGAGCATGAAAAAGCAGTTGTTTATCATTGCATTGATACTGTCGGTTGTCATGGTGTCGTGCGCAACCATCAATGAATTTAAGGAGTTTCGTGAGGTAAAGGCCAAACAGGCTCAGAATGTTGAAAAACAAAAGGCTGGAGCCGACCAGCAAGAGGCTGCTGAAAATCAAGCGGTTGAAGAAAGTCAAAATGTTGATGAAAGCCTTTCGAACGACGAAGATGTCTTTGCGGAATATGATTATGATTTGGATACCATCAACCCCGAGCTTCCCGACAGCATTCAGCTGAAAATACAGGAGCTTTTCGATGATGAGAATTCAGGAAAAGGCATAGTCGACGAGTCGGCCGACATGTTGGAAATGATTGACACTCTGCAGGTGATTCCGTATTTTGACGGCAGTCTTGTCAACACCTGCAACTATCCTCCGGGTTATATCCCGTCGTTCCCCGACAGCGTCTACGTGCAACGTATCGAGGAATTGAACCGCAACACCACCATGGAGTTGGTTTACAACAAACACGTGAAGTCGTTTATCGATGTGTATGCCGTCAGCAAGCGCGACAAAACCGAGCGAATCCTGGGATTGGCCGATGTATATTTCCCTTTGTTTGAGCAAACTCTCGACAAATACAACATGCCTCTTGAGTTGAAATATCTGGCTGTGGTAGAGTCGGCCTTGAACCCGACCGCAGGCTCGTGGGCTGGCGCCAAGGGCTTGTGGCAGTTTATGTACGGCACTGGCAAGATGTACCACCTCAACGTCACTACTTTGGTTGACGACCGTTACGACCCGTTGAAATCGACCGAGGCGGCATGTCAGCATCTGCGCGACCTGTACAACCAGTTCGGCGACTGGTTCCTGGCTTTGGCTGCATATAACAGCGGCGCCGGCAATGTGAAAAAAGCAATCCGCAGGGCAGGCGGCATCAAGAACTATTGGGCCATCTGGCCTTATCTGCCGCGCGAGACACGTGGTTATGTGCCGGCTTTCATAGCAGTCAACTACGTGATGAATTATCCTGCCGAGCACAACATCTGTCCGGTTGATCCGGGTATCATCAAAAACGGCATAGACACCGTGATGGTGCACGATGTGCTGCATTTCGACCAAATCAACGAAATGCTGGGCGTTCCGATGAAAGACATACAGTTTTTCAATCCTCAATATAAAGCTCAAATCATTCCGGCAACCGACAAAAAGCCTTTGGTGCTCCAGTTGCCCGAGAAGTATGTCAACGACTATATCGACCACGAGAAAGAGCTTTATACCTTCAAGACCAAGAGCGGTATCGACAAGGAAAAACTGCAGGAGCGCATCAAGCAGATGTCGGACAGAAGCGTGCATATTGTGAAAAAAGGTGATAACCTGAGTTTAATCGCCAAGAAATATCACGTCAGCGTCAAGCAGCTGAGATCGTGGAACAACCTTAAGTCGGACAATCTGAGCATAGGTCAGAAGCTCATAGTTTACAACTCGGGCGCTCCGATGGCACAGGCCGGCAACACCGCTCCGGTGGAGCGTTCCACTGTCCAGACCACACACGTGGTTAAGTCGGGCGAGACCCTGGGCAAGATAGCCGCCAAATACAAATGCAGCGTTACAGATTTGAAAAAATGGAATAATCTGAAGTCGACAACAATCAAGGTGGGACAGAGATTGAAGGTGTATCCGCCAGAGACCTTGAACACCTCGTCAAAGTCGGCCACACCGGCCAAAACCGGAAGCGGCACCACCTATACTGTGAAATCGGGCGATTCGCTCTGGTCGATTTCAAAGAAATACGGAGTGTCGGTTGATCATATCAAGAAACTGAACAATCTTAAATCCAACGATTTGAAGGTGGGGCAGAAGTTAAAACTTTAAGCTCCACAATATCGATTCGAGTTGCCTCAGCAAATCGCGTTTCGCCTTGTTGGGGTAGTAAACAAAGCCTTCCACGGTGACGAGTTTTGTCGCTTCTGGATTCACTACGGTATACGAAACAAACGGTCCGGCCATGAATTCGCCTTCGGTCTTCCAGAGGCCGCGGGTTTCAATGGCGAAGCCGGCTGGGAAATCGGCTATGGTGTCAAACACTGGCTTGATGAAGTCTTTGTCAAGAGTCATGTAGCTGCCGTCGGTTGGCCCCGGGATGTACTTTTTGGTCACTGAGTCGCGCACTTTTATGAGTCGGGCATCGCTCAAATCGTCGGTGCTTCTGTAAGGCAACTCGTAGATAATCAAGCCAAAACTCTTATCTGCCTCTTCGCGTCTGAGCCACATGAAATGGTCTTTGTTGACAGCCACGTAATAGCCGTTAGGCACTATCATGGTGCAGCCGAACACGTTTTTCATAGCCTGTATAGCTTTGGGATCGGCTTGAGGATGGAAGAAATCCATGAAACGCGCGCGTTCGTTGCTGTCAAAGTGTTTCTTTATATCATCTTTCTGATTTTCAAATACTTTGATCCAGGTTGTGGCATCTTTTGCTTTGATGCGGATGGCGTATTGCGGAGCTGACTGCCAATCGTTCTGCGACTCGATTACAGGATTGGGCAGGTCGGGCACTATCTCGGCTATGATAAGGTTGCGGTGCTTTTGGAACATGTCGTTGAGCGCGTTGATGTTGATGTGAGCCACCTTGAAATTCGTTTCGGGCTGTGGCAAACCGTACTGCTCGGTTTCGAAAAATTCACGGACAGCTTCGCCCATGCGGCCATTCCATTGCTCGTCGTTCTGAGTGACAAACAGCACTTCCGATGTGCCGCCTACCGAACGGTCTTTACGGTTGTCAGACTTTTTGGCTGTGCAAGCGGTAAACGCTGTCGCCATGGCCAGAATCAATGCAAGTATCTTAATCTTTTTCATAGGTAATGATATTAAAATTTGCCATTTGGCTGAAATGACGCTGCAAAAATAACGTAAAATTTCTGATTTTGGTACAATTGAATTAAATAATCATTATCTTTGCATCATGATTAAGTCAAAGACTGCTGTACCATGAACGAGATATCAGTTTCGGCAACTTCGCCTTCCAACATTGCGATAGTGAAATATTGGGGTAAACACGGCAACCAATTGCCCAACAACCCGTCCATCAGCTTCACTCTGAGCCGATGCCACACCCAAACGCATATCAAAGCTACACCTAATGCGCAACAGAATTACAATCTCAGTTTTTTGTTCGAAGGCCAGCCATCGCCTAAGTTTCAAGAAAAAATCGAAAAGTATCTCGTTGATAATCAGCAATATTTTGGCTTTTTGAAGGGCCTTGACCTCGAGGTTGAAAGCAGCAATTCTTTTCCACATTCGTCGGGTATAGCTTCCAGTGCGGCTTCGATGAGCGCCTTGGTGTTATGCCTTCTGCAAATTGAAAAAGCTGTCAATAGTGATGTTACACCCATCGATATGCGAAAAGCCTCCATGCTGGCCCGATTGGCTTCGGGCAGCGCGGCGCGTTCGGTGTTCCCAGTGATGGCATTGTGGGGCGCAACTCATTCAGTGCCAGATAGTTCCGACCAATATGCTGTGCCGTTGACTGATATTGTCAACCCTGTTTTCAAGACATATCACGACAGTATAATGATAGTTTCCAACAAGGAAAAGAGCGTTTCGTCGCGTGTGGGTCACTCGCTGATGAACGGACATCCTTTGGCCGAAAAGCGTTATGCAACAGCCCGTGAGAATACCGAGCGGCTGCTTAAGGTGATTAAAACCGGCGATTTGGAAGGGTTTATCGAGATTGCGGAGGCCGAGGCTTTGCAACTTCACGAAATGATGGCCACATCAACGCCTCCGTACAAGCTGATTGAGCCTAACACATTGAGTATCATCGACTCGGTGCGTAAATTCCGCCAGCAGACCAAGATACCGGTATGTTTCACCCTTGATGCCGGCCCCAACGTACACCTGCTGTATCCTGAAGCTTCGGTCGCGGCTGTGAAAGAGTTGATTGAGTCGGAATTGTTGAAATATTGTCATGAAAACAGATGGATTGACGATGTTGTTATGAATAATGAGATAAAATAGTTAGTGACATGGAAATAAAGAAATACTACGGAAAAGTGATTTTGTTCGGTGAATACTCGATGATTTTCGGGTCGCCGGCAATGCTGATGCCATTGTACACCAGCGAGTCTCATTGGGATTACATCTGGCGCAAGCGCGGAAAGAGAAACTACTCGTCCAACCGTAGCTTGCATATGTTTGCCAACTATCTTTCTGAAAACGAGTATTTTACCGATAAGATTGATATTCAGAAGTTTACAACGGAATTAAAGAGAGGTCTGTTTCTGGATTCGTGCATTCCGTCGGGATATGGAGTGGGCAGCTCGGGTGCCCTTACAGCGGCAGTTTACGATCGCTTTAAATCAAAGGAAATAGAAGACCTGCTTGAGCTTAAGAAGTTTTTAGGCGACATGGAGAACTGTTTCCACGGCAGTAGCTCGGGGCTTGATCCGCTGCAGTGTTATCTTGGCAAGCCTTTCATAATCACCGAAGACAAGCAGATAAAGTTGCTCGAGAAGGATTTCATGCCGTCAAACATTCATGTCTTTTTGATTGACAGTCAGGTAAAAAGCGACACCAAGTCGTTGGTCAACTATTTTAAGGAACAACGCGAGAATCCTAAGTATCTTAAGGCCTTCAATGAGTTGTATTATCCTTTTGTGGGCCGCTGCATCGATTCGCTGGTAAGCGGCGACGAGGCGCTGTTTTTCGAGAATCTGCGCCATTTGTCGTATTATCAGACAATTATGATGCGTCCGATGATTACCGACAATATGCTTCCTCTATTCTCGCTGAAGCACGAGGATGTCGGTTTCCAGATAAAGATATGCGGATCGGGCGGAGGAGGCTACTTCCTCGGCTTTGCGGATGATGTCGATAAGACTAACGATTACATGAAGGAATCAGGCTTCCCAATCACTTGGGTGCTTTGAGCTCCCTTTGTTTTAATGATACAAAATATTCAAGTCGGGTCTTTTCTTGCCGAGAGCGTCGACTTCCTTTGCCTTTACTTTTGAATTGAAAGCTTTGATGTATCTCAGGCTGCCGATGTTTTCGACAGGTGAGAGCGATTTGACATTGGTGTTGGCGATGTTAAGCTCCTCCAAATTCTGACAGTTCGACAAGACCTTGATGTTCTTTATACCGGTATTTTCGATATTGAGCACACGCAGGTTGTGTAATCCTTCAAGTGCGTTGATGTCGATGACGCGAGTGTTGGCAATCGACAGCACTTCAAGTGTTGTCAGTCCGTGAATAGGGGTCAGGTCGTTGATGGCGTTGCCGTTCACACGCAACTCGCTCAAAACTCTCAACTCGCTCAATGGAGTTAAATCGGAAATATGATTATCGCAAATTGTCAGTTTCTTCAGGAACATAAGTTTTGTCAAAGGCTCAAGATTTGATATGATCACCTTTGTGTCGACATTGATTTCCTCAATGTTGACAACCGCTTGCAGCTGAGTCGACTTAGGGTTGGCATCGATGTCGACTATACCTCTGAACACCTCGCGCCAGCCGCCATCCAGAGTGTTCCACCATCTGCGCAGGTCAACGTCTTGATAATAAACTGTCACATTGGGCTGAATAATCCTCAAATCAAACACCTGTTCCGAGTCGACTTGGCTGTTTTCGGCGTAAACCTTAGTCAGATTCGGCATGCTTCGCAATGGCTTCAGATTGGCCACGTTGGTGTTTTCGATGTTGAGTTCCATGAGGTTGCCAAGGTTTTCCAGAGGTGTCAAATCAGAAACTTTGGTATTCTTCAGATTCAGGTATTTTAGATTGTGAAGCCCGTGCAAAGGCGTCAAATCGATAATCTTGGTGCCGCTGATGTTGAGCTGCTCGAGGTTGGTGAGTCGCTCCACCGGTATCGCGTCCAGGAAGTGCGGTTCCAATTTAAGCGATTTAATGCTGATTATGGCATGCAATTCTTCTGGGCTCGGGTCGAGGCTGGTACCGCTTTGAGCAGCCAAGGTCTTTTTCCATGACACATGCAGGCGATCCCACCAGTCTTGCAACGCTTTGGTTTCATAAATGACCATGGCTCGGCGATTGACATTTCTGAAACTGTCAGCCTTGTCGGAATCAATCAGAGTGTTGTCGCAATAGATTCTCACCAGCAACGGCATGTCTTTGAGAGGCATGATGTCGCTGACTTCGGTGTGTCTGCATTGTAACTCGTTGAGTTTGTTCATGTTGGCAAGAGGCGAAAGATCGGTCACCTTAGTGTTGTCGATGATTAACACCTGCAGATTTTCAAGCGTTGCCAAAGGTGCGAGGTCGGATATAGCAGTGTTGCTGATATTCAGGAAACGTAATGTTTGCGGCAGTTCCACGGCACTGAGGTCGGTAATCTGTGTACCAGCGATGTTGAGATCGATAAGTTGCTCGCAGTCGCCCAGTGCACTGATATCTTGCACATTGGTGTTGGTGATTGAAAGGGTGGTGAGTTGATGATACAAACCGATAATCTCAATGTTGTCGAGGCCAATGCTGTCGGCAATAAAAACTTTGATAGCGTTGGTATATCTTAAATCGGAAATATCCGTTATTTTAGTGTTGCTAATATCTAACTTATTGATTTTGTTCAAATTTCTGATAGGTGAAATATCGTCAACATCGGTGTCAGAGCAGTCAAGGTTTTGCAGCTCTGACAACTCATAAAGAGGCTCAAGTGTGGTGATGAAGCGGTTGAGGCTGACGTCAACATCGGTGATTTTTGTAAATCCGGTCAGCTTGTCGTACAGCACCGGCATGTCGCAGGCGATGGTGCTTTCCCTAAGGCTGTCGTCCACCACTACTATTGAATCGCGATAGATGTGAATTATATTTTCCAGTTCGATTGTGTCAAGAATGTATTGATTGTCACCGAAATAGGCCTTCCATGCCGCCGGCATTCTGTTCCACCAGGTACGCAGTTCTTCGTTTTGATTGAGTTTGGTTGTGTAGATGCTGGCAATCTTAAGATCCTTCTTCGACAGGTCGACGTTGATTTCCATGAAACGTTTCAGGCTGTTGTTGACTGTGTCGCCAACCACATTGTGTCCGGCAATGGTGCGCATCATGGTCACTTTGAAGTAAGTTTCTCCGTTTTCGTTGGTCTGAGGCTTGATATCGTCAACTTTCAGGGTGAATTTAACGTCTTTGAAGAAGAAATCAATGTCTTTCAGATAGGCTTGCACATCCTTGTTGATGTATGTGCTGCGGTTGTCGTCGAGATCGTCTTCAATTTGCACCTCGTCGTTCTGAAATATTTTCAAATAACTCTCGCGGAAGATGATATCCTTTTCCTGAGCTGTGTTTTCAGGGTTGCCGATGAACGAGAATGTCTCCTCAAGATACTTCACCATAGTGCGGATTTGTTGTGAATATTCTTCGATATCGGCCTTGCTGAGGTTGGATTTCTGTGCGAAAGCGCCTTGGCATGACAAAAATAAAATCGCGATTAAGAAAAATTTCTTCATTTTGTTGGTTGATAGAGCTTTATAAGTGCTTCTTTTTCATTATCTTTGAGATAAATCAGGTTGGAAATGAGCCATCCTGAATTGTAACCGCTGCGGTTAAACCACGATACTTCAAAATACCAGTTTTTAATCTGAAATATGTGGAATTTGACACTGACGACATGGTCAAATTTCAGATTGCCCTGTTTTATCTCGTAAAAAAACAGTGTCAGGTAGTCGGGTTGATAGTCGTTTGACGCGTAATACTCGACTATTTGAGGGTCGCTGAACACCTTGTAAATATTCATAAAATCGAGTTCGTGACTCATAGGGTGCAGGAAGTGCTTCTCGCGCTCCGACAGCTCGCCTTGCGGAAAATGTTTCTGGAATTCGGAGAAAAACACGTTTGAAATGACCCATTTCGAGCCAAGTCCGTCTTTTTCTATCCTCATGATAAGGCTTACGTCTACTTCCTTGCCTTTCCAGATAAATTTGGCTGAAACCTCCGAAAACCAGTCTCCGCCAAGGAATTCGATAAACTGGTTGTTGTTTTTGGTGAGGTCTTCAACAAAAAAGTCGCGCAGTGTGCCCGATGTTCTGGGATTATTGAGGTCGAACAGAAGCGGAAGGGCGTCTTTACGCTTTTGGGCGCTGCGGTAGTCGGCGTCGCTGGGGTAGAGACGTTTGCCGTACTGGTCTTCCTCGTAGTTGAACCTGTTGATAAACTGGCTCATCTGTTTGGTCATGGTGTACAACTCTGTCTCGTCCATTTGGACGTCACCCAGACTGCCTATCACTTGGGCGTCGATTTTAAAAGATAGTGCCAGCACGAATACTGGCACCATGATTTTCAAAAATTTTGTCATTATTTATGTGTTGTTTCTTTTACGCGCATGTCGCCGAGCAATACATCCCAGAATCCGATGAGACGTCCGCCGATTTGAGTTTCCTTGCGCTTCACATACACTGTTATGTCTTTCTTGGTTGTGTCTTGGTAAACCAGGCGGCCTTCAGCATCGTAGCCTTTGAATGTCTGGAAAATGGTGATAACGCCCACATAGGTGCCGTCGGGTTGGCGCTGCAGGTCGGACACGTACTGAATCTTGTACCAGTCAATCTCAACACGGTCGTAGTTGAGGCGCATGAGTCTTTCGAGGTACTGACGCACTCTGTAGTATTCAATTTTTGTCTTGGCCAATGATGAAACACCGATTTCAGCGTCTGGAGCGAAAAGCTCTTCGGCACGGTCAATCACTCTGTTGGCTTCGCTCCATGGAGTGTTTTTCGAGCCAATCAGTTTGACGTATTTTGAAAGGTCGCGGACTTTTTCAAGTGCCAGACTGTCAATGGCTTGCTTGCGCTCAGGGCTCAATTCAGGCTCTTGGGCGAACATCTGATAACCGCTGAGTGCGAAAAATGCGAATGCTATTGCAAAAACTAACTTTTTCATATTATTTCTTGATTAATTCGAGTTCGGTAATCTTGTTTTCTGAATTGTATTTGATGTCGTTGACCTTCACGTTGACTTTCTTCTGATCTTTGATGTAGTTCAGATAGTTGACGGCAGTGGTTGGTTTGTCGTAGTCACCATAGTTGGTGATGAGGATAAGCACCACAACGTCGGGCGATTCGAACAGCTGCAAAGCGTCTTTGATGTGCTTGTTGGCTGTTGTCACGTCTTTGGCGTTGGCAATCATGTTGAAATAATCTGTCAACTCGGTTTTGGGCTTGTTTTGCTCCTCGAGTTCTCGCAGTCGCTGCTCCTCGGCCAGTCGCTGCTCTTCGGCCAAGCGGTCTCTTTCGGCCATTTCTTTGGCGATTTTAGCCTCGGCGCGGTCGATCAACTCCATGATTTCAGGGTTCTTCTTTGAGAAATCAACCTTTTTGATTTCGTTGACGCGGGCCTGTTGCTCCTCTAAAGTCCACTCGGTTTCATTGTTGAGAATGGCGTTCAGATCGCGTTTGGCCTGTTCTACCTTGGCTTTGTACTCTTTCTTCGATAATTTTCCTGATGATTTGCAACTCGTTGTTCCACAGATTGATACGAGTGCTACCATCGCGATGATAATGATACTTTTAAGATGTTTTATCATAATTTTATGAATTTGTTTGCTGTCATTAATAACTCGCAAAGATAAGAAATATTTTTCATTTGTGTAAGATTATTCAATATTTTTTAGCAATTTTGGAGTCGAAATGAAGCATTACAACATCCCGATATTTTTACCAGAGCTGGCGTGTCCGTTCAGATGCGTCTATTGCAATCAATTTAGCATTACTGGCCGGCAGCAATTACCTGATACTCAGGATGTTAAGATGATAATAGACAGGCATCTCGCTTCATTTCAGGAAGACGACCGTTTTGTCGAAGTGGCTTTTTTCGGCGGAAATTTTACAGGATTGCCGCTGAAAATGCAGGACGATTATCTGAAAACAGTACAGCCTTATCTGGAAAAAGGCTTGATACAAGGCATCAGATGCAGTACCCGACCGGATTATATTGACGAAAAAAGGGTCAGAGAGCTGAAATCTTTCGGCATGTTGAATATTGAGTTGGGTGCTCAGACCACAAACGACGTTATTCTACGGAAAATAGGACGCGGCCACACTTTTAAGGATATTGAAAATGCTTCTCAAATAATTGTTAATGAGGGTGTTACGCTTGGATTGCAGATGATGATTGGCTTGCCTTATGACACGCAGGAGGACGATATGCAAACGGCTGCGGATATTGTGAGGCTTGGGGCTGCAGAGACAAGAATTTATCCTTGTGTTGTGGTTAAGGATACCGAATTGGAGCGGATTTACAAAAAAGGTGAATTTCAACCGTTGACAATAGGCGAGGCAGTGGAGCTGTCGGCCGATTTGTATGAATATTTCACCGAAAACAATGTGAAAGTGCTGAGAATTGGCCTGCACACTTCAGATGATTTGAACGGTGAGGCTTTTGTGGCCGGGCCGTACCATAAAAATTTCGCCGAGATGGTTTTCAGCCGTATCTGGGGCAGAAAATTGGATAAAATCGATGAAAAATCGGATGAAATTGTTGTTGAAGTGCCTGAAGATCAATTGAATCATGCGATAGGATATAGGGGAGAGAATAAACGGAAATTGCAGGAACGGTATAAAAAGGTGACGTTTGTGTGTAGAGACGCATGCGTCTCTACGACGCATCGTGTTGCGCACACAATAATCGCCAGCGCTGCCATGCCAGAACCAGCAAAAGAATCTCTCTCAAAAATGGGAGATGTGGTGTGGCTCGAACCGTCCGACAAAGCTTATCCGTCAATTTCAACCCATCCCGACATATTTTTCTTTTGCAAAGACGAAAGGCATTGTGACACAGTGATTTGTGCGAATAATGTCGATATTACTCCACTTGATGGCATAAGGGTGGTAAAAGGTGGTAAATCGGTCGGAAACGCCTATCCTGAAACGGTTCCGTACAATGCTGTCGGGGTGGGAAATATGTTGATTCATAATCTGAAATATACCGACGAAAAGATTAAGGAATTGTTTGAAAATATATCGACAAAATCCGTGCAATTGAATGTAAATCAGGGATATACGCGATGCAATCTGTTGGCATTGGACGAGCATAATCTCATTACCTCCGATATGGGTATAAAAAAGTGTGCGGAATTGTGCGGTTGCAATGTTTTCTATGTTGATCCACATCAAATTGCCCTTCCAGGACAGGATTACGGATTCTTCCCTGGCTGCTGCGGCCTTGTTGATGACACTTTGGTGGTTTGCGGAGCCTTGAAACATTTGAAAGAATGCAAGGAACTGCGCAAGTTTATTCGTCGTAATAAAATGAATATCATCGAGTTGTATGATGGCAAGCCGGTTGATGTCGGCAGCATATTCTTTATCCGTCGTAAGGCATAAATTCATATATTTGCAAAAATTTTGAAATGAAAAGAATCGAGCTACTTTCTCCGGCGAAAAACCTTGAGGTTGGACTGGCGGCTATAAATCATGGCGCCGATGCCGTGTATATAGGCGGTCCTGGTTTCGGCGCGCGTGAGAAAGCCGGCAACAGCATAGAGGATATTGCCAAGCTTTGTGATTATGCGGCGTTGTTCGGTGCCAAAGTTTATGTCACTCTGAATACTTTGTTGTTTGATAAAGAGCTGGAGCAGGCTCGCCGGATTGCATGGGACTGCTACAATGCCGGAGTCGATGCCCTGATTGTGCAGGATATGGCGCTGCTTGAGATGGATATGCCGCCGATTGCGCTTCACGCTTCTACGCAATGCAACAACACAACTGCCGAAAAGGTGAAATTTCTGGAAGATGTCGGGTTCAAACAAGTTGTGCTTGCAAGAGAGTTGAGCATAGATGAGATAAAAGACATACGTTCCAAAACAACCGTGCCGCTGGAGTTTTTTGTGCATGGCGCCTTGTGTGTAAGCTACAGCGGACAATGCTATCTGAGCCACGTCATCGGACGCCGCTCGGCCAACCGTGGAGCCTGTGCCCAACCATGCCGACTGAAATGGAATCTCGAAGATGAAAACGGTAAAGTGTTGATAGCCAATCGTCATCTGCTGTCGTTGCGCGATATGAACAACTCGAAAAATCTCGAAGAGTTGATTGATGCCGGAATTTCATCGTTCAAAATTGAAGGCCGATTGAAAGATGCTGATTATGTGAAGAACACGACGGCATATTATCGTCGTGCTATCGATAAAATCATAGAACGCCGCTCTGATTTGGAGCGTGCTTCACTAGGCGCGTCGATGCCATCGTTCGAACCAAATCTGGAGAAGTCGTTTTCACGTGGTTTTACCGATTATTTCTTACACGGTCGGCAAAAAGGCATCGACGCGCCTTTTACCCCGAAATCGATGGGAGAATATATCGGCGAAATCAAAAAAATCGATGGTAAGCGTTTGACTGTCAAGTTGAAGGAAGGGGTTGCACTTCACAACGGCGATGGGCTTTGCTTCTTGGATGAGAATAATGAATTGCAAGGATTTAATGTAAATGGAGTAGAGGGCAACGTCATTCTTTGTTCAAAGGAGATGTCTCCGCTCCCTACGGTCGGTCGACATGACGTAAAACAGGTCGTCATTTCGAGCGAAGCGAAGCGGAATGGAGACCCGAGCGAAGCGAGAGCTTTCACCGCAGGTGAAAAAATCTCATTGTACAGAAACTTCGACATCGTTTGGCAGAAATCCGTCGACACCTCTAACGGCAACCGCAAACTCGCCATCAAACTCGAGCTCTGCGAAACTGCTGACGGTTTCAAATTATCTGCTGTCAATGAAAACGTTAGCGTTTGCTTGCAATCGCAAAAAGACGTGGCAAAAAATCCTGAAAAGGCGCTTGAAACAATACGCACCAAACTGTCGCAATGGGGTGATACGAAATTCACCGTCAGCGACATCGAAATAAAATTCAACGACGTTTATTTCATCCCTGCCTCCATCCTTGGTGAGATGAAACGGCAATTGGTGGTAGAATTGGAAAAATCATTGATTGAAAACCATCGTGCGGCACGTCCTGTAGAGACGCGCCATGGCACGTCTCTACAAATGGATTACCCGGCCAATGATTTGTCATACCTCGCAAACGTCACTAACGCATTGTCTCGCAAATTCTATGAAAATCATGGTGTTACACAGATCGACGACGGTCTTGAGAAGTCGATGCCTCAGGGTGAAATCGTGGTGATGACCACACGTCATTGCATTCGTTACGCCAACGGAATGTGTGCCAAAGAAACCGGTAAACCAGCCACATCTTTATATATCAGCAACGAACACGGTCGTTTCCGACTGGATTTTGACTGTAAAAATTGCCGGATGAAGGTGGTGAGTATTTAAAAAATGTGTAAATTTGCAAGTTTATAGAATATAATTTTCAAACGATATGTTTAGAACTCATACTTGTGGTGAACTTCGCATGGCCAACGTGGGTCAGGAAGTCACTTTGAGCGGCTGGGTGCAGCGCGTTCGCGACAAAGGCGCCCTGCTGTGGATTGATTTACGCGATAGATATGGTATCACTCAACTCTTTATGCAAGAAGGAGCTAGTTCGGCCGAAACAATGAAGACCGCCCGCGAAATCGGACGTGAATTCGTTATCCAGGCCAAAGGCGTAGTGGTGGAACGCGAGTCGAAAAACCCGAAAAACCCGACTGGTGACATCGAGCTGAAAGTCGAGTCATTGAAGATTTTGACCACCTCGAAGGTGCCTCCGTTTACAATTGAAGACGTGAGCGACGGCGGCGACGACATCCGCATGAAGTACCGCTACCTTGACCTTCGCCGTAACCCAATCAAGAACAACATCATCTTGCGCCACAAGATGGCACAGGAAGTGCGTAAATATCTGTCAGGCAACGACTTCCTTGAAATCGAGACTCCTTGCTTGATCAAATCAACTCCTGAAGGCGCCCGCGACTTCGTGGTGCCGTCACGTATGAATCCAGGCGAGTTCTACGCTCTTCCACAATCACCGCAACAGTTCAAGCAGCTCCTCATGG
>JAFZXP010000075.1 GCA_017616735.1 Bacteroidales bacterium | reverse complement strand
CCAGCTCTTGCCACCACCGTTCAATATGGTGTTGTTAACGCCCCAGTCGTAGTTTGTTCCCGCTATGTCTCTCTCGCCGTTGCCGTAGTCGGTGCTTGTGGTGCTAATCATCCACGGGTTCTTGCCGTTGTAGCCGCTTGTACCCCAACCGAACAAATCTATCCAACCGCTGTAGCTTGAGGAGATGTTTTTGTTGGCCTCGCCAATCACATCCCACTGGTGCTCGGCGAAACGCCAAGTTTTGGTTGAAGCCTGATATTGCAGGTTGCCTTTTGAAAATTGTACTTTCTTGCTTGAAGAAACGGAGAAAACGCCATTGGACGAATTATTATTCACAGAAGTATTAGTATTACTTGCCACCGGCGGCGGCGTCTGCTGCTGTGGAACAGCCGTTTGCTGCCGCACAACTGCCGTTTGCTGCGGCACGCTTTTATCCTCAACGAGTTTTACATTTTCAAATTGCTTGTTAACCTCATCAACTTTAATAATAACCATGTCGGCTTGCGACTCGTAGCCGTATTTTCTAATCTCAACAGTGTGCCTGCCAAGCTTGATTTTCTTCATCAGATACGGAGTGGTACCGACCTTAATTTCATCAACGTAAACATCAGCTCCGCTCGGCTCGCTTTTTATTGTGATATAGCCAAAATTAGGTCTTAACTCGATTTGTTTCTCAATCTTTTCAGCCTTGTCGCTTTTAACGACATCTTCCTCAGGAATATAATCAGCGCAGGTAACCTTATAGCGATGCTCACTACCCACCGAGATAGCGGCGCTGCCATATCCTGTGCCTATTTTATTGCCATCAACATAAATATCAGCTGTTTGCGGCACCAC
This sequence comes from Bacteroidales bacterium, assembly GCA_017616735.1. Lineage (GTDB taxonomy): Bacteria > Bacteroidota > Bacteroidia > Bacteroidales > F082 > Limimorpha. The sequence continues at coordinate 34,389 of JAFZXP010000075.1, read as the reverse complement.
ATTTATCACCAAAGTGGCTGTTTCCATGCCCAAAACCAACTCATACACGCCTTTGGCGTCAAGTTTATTCGGAAGCTTGAATTCATACTCTCCCATGTATTTTATCACAATCGAGCCCTGGCAATTTGAACCCAGATACCACCACCACTCACCGTTCTTATGCTTTTGAACAATCATTTCAACGCCTCGGGTATAACAGCTGAAGTCGAGCATAGTCTTCTCGCTGAAGCCCTGGGCCTTCACCCTCACCAACGCAGCCTTGTTGCCGTCCAAATCAGTATCACGGCCAACCTCGTCTTTCAACGCCTTCAGATCGACTATCTCATTGGGGAGCTTGTGAAAATTTACCATCTTTAGCGGAGAGCTCTGGGCAAACGCTGATATCACAGTGAAAAACAAAGACAAAAAAAGAAAAAACCTCTTCATACTGAAAACCTTACAATTTAATCTTGCAAAATTAAGAACTTCAGTTTGAAAAAGCAAGAAATATTTTCATCCATTCTGCACCGCATTCAGCCCAGTTCAATGCACATATTTTAAAAATTGTCAACTGCAAATTGAAAAATTTTTTGTATCTTTGCCATCGCATAACCGAATCTGAAATTGCGAAACCCTACGTATCTTTAGGCATTTACACAATTTCATGATTTCGAAAAAAATTTATTAATAAATGTTGTAATATATTGAAACTTTTGTATTTTTGCCAATGGAAAGAAGACTGGTTTATTATGGGGATTATTTTAAGAACTTTATAAAATCTTTAAATAACTCCGCAAGAGAAAAAGTTGATTATGTGCTTGACATGTTAAAAAGGGGTGAAAGATTAAATCCGAAATTCATCAAGCATATCAAAGACGGTTTGTTTGAACTTCGCATTGAATGGGAAGGCAACATTTACAGGGTGTTTTTTGTTTTTGACAAAGGCAATATTGTTGTTTTATTCAATGGATTTAAAAAGAAATCACAGAAAACACCTGTTAAAGAAATTGAAAAAGCGATAAGAATTAAAAATGAATACTATGAATACAGAGAAAGGAATGCTTCACAGTTATGATGAAGTTTTAGATGCCAGATACGGTATAGTCGGATCACCCGAAAGAACAGAGTTCCGCAATAAAGCTTATGCTTATTATATGGGACGACTTATTCGTGATGCAAGAAAAGAGGAGAATATATCACAAACCGAACTTGGCAAGCGCATTGGGGCCAACAAAAGCTACATCTCGCGAATTGAAAATGGCCTGATTGACCCGACAATCTCAACCATATACAGCATTATCAGCGCTCTAGGTTTGAGGATCGAAATTGTTAAGTAGACGCGGAATCCACCCCATCACAAACAAAGACCTTAAGTTCGAGACATCATTGCCTGAGGCATTCCACCTCTTTTGTCATGTTTTGAGGTCGAAATTTTCGACCTCAAAACATCAAACTTTTTGTGCGCGTTTCGTGACTGAAAGTTGTCGCAGTTATTTATTCTGCATCTTCTACTCCAACAGCTTGGTTCCGGTGTTTTCAATCAACGTCATCTGTTGTATCGCTATCTGGTTAAGTTTTTCCAGCCGCTCATTTTGCGGCATACCGTCGTTTATCAATACCGAGTTGAGATTTTCGAGATTCGACAGGCATATCAATTGCTTGATTTCCGCATAATCCCGCATATTACCTTGTAACTCTGGATTCTGTTCACGCCATTCCTTAGCAGTCATGCCAAACAACGCCATATTCAAAACGTCAGCTTCCGAAGCATAGATATAATTGATCTGTTGTTTGTTCAATCTCGCCGGTATGAGATTCCGACTGATGGCACTGGTGTGGATATAATAGTTTATTTTTGCCAGGTCACGCTTTGCGCTCCATTCGTTTCGTTTATTCTCATCAGCCTTTAATCGTTGATATTCAGTTATGAGATAAAATTTAAATTCAGAACTCACCCATGTAGCAAATTCAAAAGCAATGTCTCTATGAGCAAATGTCCCGCCATATCGTCCGCTTCGTGATACTATTCCAATGGCATTGGTCGACTCTATCCATCTTTTTGGTGTTAGGGAAAATGTATTTGAACCACTTGCCAATCTAAACCCATCGAATTCGATGGGGTTAAAACTTGGATTATAGAATATTTCCCATAGTCCAAGAAATTCTATCGTGTTTCGTATACGCATCCAGTTTTGCAATATATAATCAGTCCTTACTGCATCTCTGGATTTCGCAATATCAGTTAATGATATGTAATCATTCTCATTAATCTTTAAAACCGTGACATCAACGTCTTTAACTGTAATTTTTGCCATATTAATTTATTTTTAAGTTAACACGGCAAAGTTACAACCACACCAAAGAATTAGTCGTATGAAAAACGGCTAATCTTTTCTACAAAAAATAAAACATTCAGTATCAATGCCTTAAGTCACCCCAAACCGAAGTTTCTATGTTTTTTATTTTTCGCACCGGATTCCTTTCCTTTCAACGACTCGGCTCGTCCCTCGCTCGAGTCTGTTTCATTCCAAGTTATCCTGTGCTTCTCTTTCAGCTTAAGTCAATGCGGATTTTATTTCCGGAGTTAAACTATCGGACTAGAACGAGGCGGAAGCCCAGAAGTGATGAAGCGATAATCGGGACTAGTCGATTGCGACTCGACACTCGGCAGTACTTGGCGTTGTCGCCCCAGCTACCGCCACGATTCACGCGGCTCGAGCCAGTAGAAGGCCCTGTTGGGTTTGTCTGACTGCCACTGCTGTAGTTCCCATACCAATCCTGACACCACTCCCAAACATTGCCTGTCATGTCGTAGATACCGAGTTCATTAGGCGATTTCGTCCCGACAGGATGTGTCATGCTTCCGCTGTTACTTGTGTACCACGCAACATTGTCAATACTATTGCTGCCGCTGAATTTGTAACCGTTACTCTTGTTCCCTCCTCTCGCAGCGTATTCCCACTCAGCCTCCGTAGGAAGCCTAAAGTTAGCTCCTGTCTTCTGATTAAGTTTTGTAATGAATTCCTGACACTCGTTCCAACTTATGTAATACATCGGGTAATTGTTCCCTTCTCCTCTCATTGGCCATGACGTATTGGCTTTGTCGCGCTGTTGTTTTATAGTAGTTCCCATAACAGCATACCAAAGCTCTTGTGTCACCTCGAATTTTCCAATGTAGTAGTCGCTCAAAGTCACACTATGTGTAGGTTTCTCGTCACTTTCAGCCTCACTTCCTTGTTCTAAAGTTCCTCCCATCGTAAACGTACCTCCTTTTACCGCCACCATCTCAAACGAAACGCCGTTCACGGTGAAGATACGGTTGCCAGATGCTGTTGTCGTGCTTATTCCATTTGTAGAACCACTTGTCGCCATTGGCGTCGTCGGCACCGGCTGCTGAGTGACACTGGCCTTGGTCATGGTCACCGCCAGAGTCTCTTTCTGGCCATCTTTCACTGTTACGGTCTGAGAGAGGTTCTGATAGCCTTCCTTCGAGAAATAGACAGTGTAGGTTCCCACTTCCAGGTCGGTCAAGGTCTTAGGCGTCTGTCCGTATTGGCGGCCGTTGATGGTTATCACCGCGCCCGTTGGATTGGACGTCAGTTCCATGCTTCCCATCGGGACTCGCACCGCCTCGAGCTTCACGTTGGCGAGCTGCGTGTTTTCCTCTTCCTCAGGTTTTATCGTCACCACCTTAACGTATGGCTCGTAGCCGCTTTTCTTCAGCTCCACCCTTCTGCGGCCGAACTCTATCATCTCCGACAGATAGGGTGTGATGCCGACTTTCTTGCCGTCGATATAAATATCAGCTCCGCTGGGTTCGGTCTTTATCGTGATATAACTGAAATTGGGCCTAAGCTCTATCTGCTTCGTAATCTTCACCGCCTCGTCAGACTTAACCACGTCTTCCTCAGGGATATAATAATCGCGCGACACCTTGTAACGATGCTCGCTGCCCACCGATATGGCGGCGCTGCCGTAGCCTGTGCCCACCTTCTTGCCGTCGACAAAAATCTCGGCATCCGAAGGGATGGTGCTTATCACCAAAGTCGCCGTCTCCATGCCCAGCACCAAATCATAGCCGCACTTGGGTTCGAGTTTGTTGGGCAGTTTGAACTCAAACTCACCCATGTATTTTATCACCAGAGTACCCTGAACCTTGGAAGAGACGTAAACCCACATCTCGCCCTGCTGAAACTCTTTGTATATCACTTCCATTCCCGGACGCGGAAACACGGTGAAGTCAAGCATCTTCTTCTCGTCGAAGCCTTGTGCCTTAATCCTGATCCTCGCCGCCTTGTTGCCGTCCAAATCAGAGTCGCGGCCGGCTTTCTCCTTAAGTTCCCTAAAATCAACAATCTCATCAGGGTTCTTATGAAAACTCACCATTTTCAATGGACTCTGGGCAAATGCAACCAATCCAAGCAAAACAAATACTGATAGTAATATATGTCTTTTCATCGCGATAATTTTATTGTAAAAAAAATAATCATTTATTCAACATTTCAATCATTGGAATATAAAAGAAGTGTTGTCGATAAGCTCGTTAACCGGCGTCTCATTAGGCTGCCATGTTCTGACATGAATAACCGGCAGCTTGTCGCGCAAGTCAACCATCAGGAACAGATAGCCGACATCGCTGTAGCTGCTCGAGAAGTACTCCTGCCGCAGCTGCACGCCTATCACGTTCTGTTTGCCGCTTACAGTGTTGAAATTGGTATTCGAGAAGCTCAGGTTGACAAACTCGTTATTGTCGAACACACGGTTGAGCCTTGTCAGATACTGGCTTTTCGACAGTGTGTCATACTTGATCTTCACCTCCTGCTTCATGCGGAAGTTATCACTCTTCTTCGTCTCCTTCAGCACCGAGCCAACGACGATAAGGGCGCTTTCCGAATACACCTGCTGCAGATAATCCTTACGCTGCAAAGCATAGGCCGTTTGATAGTCTTCGAGGAAATTGATCAGCGTCAACCTTGCGTCTTTCGACCACAATTCCTTGTTAAATATCTGGCTTTCAGTGATATCCGAATTGCGGAAGGCTATAGACTTCACCTTTTTAGTCTTGGGATCGAAACGGAACACTATGTCGCGCAAGAAGCTGACATTGTGCGAAAAGTCAAACCGCATAGGTATTGCGCGGCATATAACCTCATCGCGGAAATCTATGAAATAATATGTCGGCTTGCCTACCACCCCCACCTTGCCGTAGCTGAGCAGCTTACGCATCAGCGTCATCCCCTCGGGGGTGAAATACGGCTCCAGCTCATCGGCTTTCCTATCGCCTTTTTTTGACAATATCTTCTCGATATCATTCATCACCTTGGCATATTCGGCATGAGGCGACGACATGGCATTGACAAACAATTCGGATCGTTCCAATTCGGCACCGACCTTAGTATCGGAATGCGTCTTGACATCGTCCAAGCTCTTTATTTTTTTGGCCTTTTCGATATTCACAACCTTTCTGGCACTCGGAAAATAAATCTGCTCATCCAGCTTGTCAATAATTGCATAAACCTCTGAATCAAAGCCTTTTACTATCGTTTTATTCTCCAAATCAATTGATATGGCGACTTCGCTCATGTCGCTGTCAACCATTTTGATATAGCTTAAGCCGTTTTGCGTATAGCCTTTGGCCAAGCCATTGCCATTGTTATATGAGAAATCCAAGCCTTCCAGTCCGTCATGGCCATTGGTAATCTGCAATATAAACTCATTGTCGCCGGCCTTCTCCTGACGTCTTGGCTGTATCGCTATGCTGTTGAGCACATCATCGATATGCCTATGCAGCCACTTGCTCGTCGGATAGCTGTTGAGGTTGTCGTACTGGTAGTAAAGATTCGCGCCATTGGGATGCGAATAGCAGAGCATCAAAGCCCAGTAATAATAACGCAGGGCGACGCCATACTTCAGGTTCTCCTCTGCACATCTTCCCTCGGCTATGTAATTGATGATGGTCTTCTCTCTCTGCGCGCACATTTGGGAGAAGTCGGCCTTCGAGATATACCTGAACACCTTGGCCGAGCCGTTGGCATCGTTGAGCACCAGATCGGTGGATTGTTTCTTAAGTTGGTCTCTAAAAGTCACAAGAGCCCTGGTCCGCTGCTCATCGTTGTCAGAGTCGGAGTCGGCAAAATACAGGCATTGCAAGGTCTTGTCGTTAAAGATAGCCTCAAGCAGACTCGTCACCGCGGCGTCGTCAGCCTTTTGCAGATTCTTACACTCCCCACTCTCGCCACAATAGTATTCGGCATTGGCCTTAAACTTCTCAGCTTCTTTACGGTTTTTGCGGTTCTCCTGCGAGTGGCAGCAAGCCACAAGCATCATCAAGACTGACAGTAAAACGATTCTCTTCATATATTGTATTCCCATTATGCGTTTATATCCCGCAAAGATAACAAAATACCCGGAACTTTCTACATAATTTACAATAAAAAAACCTCAGACTAACGTCTAAGGTCTAATGTCTAAGGTCTAAGCTGCGGAGAGAAAGGGATTCGAACCCTTGGAACGCGAAAGCGTTCAACGGTTTTCGAGACCGCCCCATTCGACCACTCTGGCATCTCTCCTAACCTTTTTACAAATAAAAAGCAACCCGATTGAGTTGCTCTCAGCGGAGACAGAGGGATTCGAACCCCCGATACATTTCTGTATAACGGTTTTCAAGACCGCCGCGATCGACCGCTCTGCCATATCTCCGCTGCAAAAATACAAAAGTTTTTAATGCGACAAGATTTTTTTGAAAAATTTTTTAAACAACTCACAATTGCCATCGAAAAATCATCTATCTTTGTACCGAATATGACTATCTGCAAGCGACATATCACACTCATCCTATTGCTAATCATGGCGTTGTGTTTCAATGCCTGTCGCAACCGGCTTGTGCCAGAGGAGATTATCGGGTTTGAAAATAATTTCAACAGCGACAGCCAGCAGCTTGACAGACTGGCAAAAATGGCCGACAGTTGCGCTGTTTTTTACGCCAGCGACCCTTCTTTTCTTGAAAAAATGTCGCAGATTTATTATCAAAAAGGTGTCAGCCACCACAAGAACAACGAATCGCTTGATGCGGCGCGGGCATTGATAACAGCATGCAAAAGCCAGCAGTCGTTCCTTTCGATTGAAAATCGTCCGACCAACGACGATTATCATTATCTGGGTCAGATATTCGAGCGCCTTGGCGACGTTTATGCCGATGTCAACAGCCTCAAGCCGTCGTCACACTTCTACGACGATGCCCTCTCACAATATGAGAATGCCAACCGTCAGCACGAAGTCATTGATATGCTGTTGAAAATTGGCGATCTTTACCAGCGCAATCACATTCCGAACATTGCCCTTATCAACTACGAGACAGCCGAAGCCAAGAAAAACCTCACCGAGCATCAGTCAGATATCATACAAATTAAAAAAGGCATAGCTTTATACGACGTTTTCGACACCGAATCGGCCGATTCAATATATCGAAAAATATCGACAAAAAACCCGCATAATATTGAATACCAACATTTTACAGCTTGTCATTTTTACAACGCCAACCAATATAGTGAAGCTCTGCCACACCTTTTGAATTGTTTTGAGCAAGGCAATCAGAACATGAAACTCCAGTCGGCCGAAATGCTTGCCAGCGTTTACTTCTCGCTCAACGACCATCAAAAAGAGCTGGAATTCGCGCAATACCAGGCCAAGGCGCAGTCGGCCGAAGCCCGTCTAACCCCGACACGTGTCGAAATGGAAGCCCTTTATGAGCAATACATCAACGAAAACAATCCGAAAAACCTTGAAAACTCAGGCAATTTAAGACGTTCCAACTGGATACTGACAATTGTGGTTGTACTCCTTATTATATTAATGGTTGCAATCTATATCGTTTACAGCCGCCGCAGCAAAAACAACACACCATCCACAGATGAAACATTGCCTAGCCTCCACCCTTTTGATGACAACTACAAGTGTTTTGTCGGTTCCAATATCTACAACGATATAAAAAATTCACTGGAAGGCAAACAGATTCTGATAAAGACGGTTAGTGACTATCCACGTTTGGCATTGACCAAAAACAAGCTGGTTACGCTCACCACCACATTCAACGAATCATTCCCCAACCTAACACACACATTATTAGAGCTTTACCCCGATCTCACCCCTTCCGACATCAGATTTATAATATTCAGTCTGATGGGATTTACCGACCTGGAAATTGCTGTTTTGCTGAAACAAACCTATGGCTCGGCCAACAAGCGCAGCAACAGAATCAAAGATATTTTACATACCGAAGAGGAGTTGGAGCACTTTATTCCCAGTTTTTTGCGTGGCATAAGATACTGATTCAAAGTTATATAACAATCTGTATCTTAATTAGTTACAAAAGATTTTTCGATATATTTCGATAAAAAACAGGCCCAAAAGCCTTGACAAAATTTTTTCAGCGATGTACTTTTGCAATTGAAACAAAAAAATTGTGCATCATGAAAAAGTTCTTGTTAGTAAGTTTGATGGTTTTAATGGCAGCAAGTGTCAGCGCTCAACAGAAGAAAGCCCTGAATTCGTATATTTCATACGCCACTTTCAACATTCCCAGCAACGGAGCCAGTCCATACATTGAAACATACATCACCTTCGACAAGAGCAGCCTCATTTACACCAAAGATGTCAACGGACAATACAACGCCACTGTCAATGTAACCATCTTATTTAAACAAGGTGAATCCATCAAGAATTTCGGAAAATATTCACTCACAAGCCCTTACGTTGACGACACAACCAACATCAGCGGCTTTTTCATGGATATGCAACGCTATTCGCTTGAAAACGGTCCATATACAATGGATGTAACCCTTGAGGATGCCAACAACAAATCGAGCAACCCATTCCACGTTGACGAGATGCTGGTTATAGATTATCCGGAAAATATTTGCATATCGAGCATCATTGGCCTCGAAAGCTATTCCAAAGCCAGCGTTGACAACGGAATGTCCAAGAATGGCTACAATCTCATCCCGATGATGCTTCCGTTCTATCCCGAGACCATGAACAAGCTGTCATTCTACGCTGAGATTTACAACGCCAAAAAACAGTTGGGCGACGACAAATATTTGCTTAACACATACATCAGCGCCTTCGAAAACGGCACCATACTCAACAATTTCTTCTTCACAAAGAGAATGACAGCCAAAGACATTGATGTCATCATCAACAACATAGACATTACCAACCTCCCGTCAGGAAACTATTACCTTGTGCTGGAAGCCCGCGACAGAAACAATGAAGTGATTGGCTTGAACCGCATGTTTTTCCAAAGAAGCAATCCTTATTACCAAGTGGATAACACAATGCTGGCAAGCATCAACACCGACGAAGTGTTCACCGGAGGAATCCACAACCTGGATACAATTCGCGAATATATCAGAACCCTCTCGCCTATTTCAACATTGGTTGAGAGAGACTATGGCGAGGAACTCATAAAAACCAACGACCTGATTACCATGCAGCAGTTCTTCTACACATTCTGGTCGAGTCGCAACAAGCTCGATCCTGAACAGGCATGGCGCGACTACTACGCTCAGGTGCAAAGAGTCAACGCTTCATTCAAAACCCTCACCCACAAAGGCTACGAGTCAGACAGAGGCGTTGTGTTCCTCAAATACGGAGCTCCAGACAGAATCGTCCAAAGCTACAACGAGCCAGGCGCCTTCCCTTATGAGATTTGGCACTACTACAGCCTCGGAACCCAGCGCAACAAGAAGTTCGTGTTCATGACACGCGATTTGGTCACCAACGACTTCAAGCTTATACATTCTGACGCTGTCGGCGAGCTCAACAACTTCAGATGGACCACAGAAATCTATCAGAGAACCTACGGCACCTACTTCGATTACGGTGTCGACGGCGTCGCCAATCCAGATTCATACGGCGACAAAGCTAAGGATTACTACGACAATCCAAGATAAAAGCGATTTTTTAACATACCACAATACCACACATACTTTGTTTGATAAGGGATATTGATGCAAATCAAGTCCCTTATCGTTTTTTATGGTATAAAAGACGGAAAACTATGCAAAAAATAGCAGGCATTGCGTTAGCTGAAAAAATTAGCCTGCGGCTTTTTGCATAGTTTGCAGTCAAACTATAAAATGTAAAATATTGAAGTATTAAAGACGGAAAACTATGCGAAAGCATCACGAATGTGAGGCCAAAAGCCTCACCCCTGAAGTGAGGCTTCGCATAGTTTGCAGTCATAAAAGAAAGTTTAGAGTTGAAAGTGTAGAGTTTAGTGTAGTTGAAAAAGTTTTAAGTATTGAAGTTCAATAGACGGAAAACTATGCAAAAAATAGCAGGCATTGCGTTAGCTGAAAAAATTAGCCTGCGGCTTTTTGCATAGTTTGCAGTCAAACTGTAAAATATAAAATATTGAAGTCAAAAAACTCTATAAAGCAAATAGTTTAAAATCATTTCATATCAAAATTTTTTGTATTTTTGCCGTCATGAAAAAAGTGGCGGTAGTCATACTGAATTACAACGGGCAGCAATTTCTGGAGAGATTTCTTCCGAATGTCATCGAGCACAGCTCCGATGTAGCCGATATCGTTGTAGCCGACAACGCCTCCACCGACAATTCAGTCAGTTTCATACAAGAGAACTACCCCGACATCCGCTTGATTCTCAACGAATCGAACGGCGGCTTCTCGACTGGCTACAACCTTGCTTTACGACAGATTGACGCAGAGTATTATTGCCTGCTGAATTCAGATATCGAAGTGACACCGCATTGGATCGAGCCCGTCATAACATTGATGGACAGCGACACCTCAATAGCGGCCTGCCAGCCGAAAATCTTGTCATTCCACGATAAAGAGAAGTTTGAATATGCCGGAGCCGGCGGCGGTTTCATCGACAGATACGGATATCCTTTCTGTCGCGGCAGAGTGTTCCAGCATCTGGAAACCGACCACGGGCAATACGACGATGTGAAAGAGGTGTTCTGGGCAACAGGAGCCTGTATGTTCGTGCGTTCCGACATTTATCATCGCTTTGGCGGCCTAGACGACAGTTTCTTCGCCCACATGGAAGAGATTGACTTCTGCTGGCGCGTTAAAAACGAAGGATTCAAGGTGATGTACTGCCCTCAGTCGAAAGTTTATCACATAGGCGGCGGCACCTTGCCAAAAAGCTCAGCCCGCAAGACATATCTCAACTTCCGCAACAATCTGTCGCTTTTGGTGAAAAACCTGCCCGACGGCGCTGTTTTCGGCACCATAGCCTACCGTATTTTGCTGGATTGGATCGCAGGACTCAAGTTCCTCGCGCAAGGCAGTTTACCCGACCTTTGGGCTGTTACAAGAGCACATCTGAGTTTCTACAGACATCTGCCGGTGCTGAGAAAAAAGAGAAAAACGCTAAAACACACCAAAGTGTCGCGGATTTACCAGAAGAACATTGTTTTCAAGCATTTCCTTGAAAAAAAGAAACTGTACACCGAGCTTAGTGAGGGGGATTTTAGTCTTTAGTCTTTAGTCGTTAGTCGTTAGGTAGGTGACAGCTTCGGCGTAGCCTTCAAGGCCGTGACCGGCTATAGCTTTCACACAAGCCTCGGCTGTAAATGAATGCCGACGATACTCTTCCCTCTGGTAGATATTTGAAATATGCACTTCAACCACAGGTTTTCCAATAGCACGGATGGCATCAGCCAATGCTATAGAAGTATGCGCATAACCGCCCGGGTTGATAACCACGCCGTCATAACAATCCATAGCCTCATGCAACTTATCAATCAGAACGCCCTCGTGATTGGTTTGGAAAACGTCAATCGCATGCTGTGGAAAACGTTTTTTCATATCGTTTAAGAAATCATCAAGCGATTGTGTACCATACACTTCAGGCTCGCGTCGGCCTATCAGATTAAGGTTGGGACCGTTTAGAATGAGTATCTTCATAATCAGCATTTATCTTTGATGAACAACCTGATGAATTCCCCTATCAGCAGCACCGGACTGGTGCCCACAAAGCATACCAGCCAATCGCGCCAGCCCAAAGGCTCGACATTGAACATATCGCTGAGGCAATTGACAATCAGCACCTGCCCTGCCAGTATTATCAGCAACGCCAGATCAAAACCGCCAAAGTTTTTCGAAATATGCTTGAAAGCCGATGCTCCTGTATGATAAGCCTTAGCGTTAAAGAGATTCCAAAACTGAATAAAGACAAACAATGTAAATGTCAATGTATGCTCGTAAAGAGTATAGCTCTCGTCAGCCACGATATTGAAATTGAAGAAGCTGAGCAGATAGTCGCGCAACGACAAATCCGAAATCGATGCCACATCACAATGCTTGAAATACTGCACAAATCCGAACAGCAACACAAAGAACGACACACCCACAATGAATATATTGTTAATCATCGGCTTAGTAAGGATGTGCGCATTCTTTGAACGAGGTTTTTCTTTCATCACGCTCTCTGAAGGCGGCAACGATGCCAGCGCCATGGCTGCGAAGGTGTCCATTATCAGGTTCACCCACAACATCTGTGTGACTGTAAGCACCAAATCGGTACCCAGCAAGCTGCCAACCATAACAATCAGGCAAGCCGCCACATTGATTGTCAGCTGGAACAATATAAAACGCTGAATATTCAAATAAAGCGAACGTCCCCACATCACAGCGAGCGCTATGCTGCGGAATGAGTTGTCGAGAATAGTGATATCCGACGCTTCTTTGGCCACATTGGTGCCATCGCCCATCGACAACCCGACCTGAGCCGACTTAAGAGCGGGCGCGTCGTTGGTACCGTCGCCCGTTACCGCGACCACCTCACCCACTGCTTGCTGCAGGCGCACCAAACGTTCCTTGTCCATAGGACGCGCCCGCGACATTATTTTTATCATTGGTATGCGGCGTTTGGCTTCTTCATCCGACAACTCTTCAAAGTCCTTGCCGGTGATATGGTTAAAATCGCGTTGGTCGGTATCTTTCCACATTCCAAGCTGACGTCCGATTTCTATAGCTGTTGCCGAAGTGTCGCCGGTGACAATTTTAACATCTATGCCGGCGTTCATGCAGCTTTCGATAGCCTCGGCCACATCCGGGCGCACCGGGTCGGCAATGGCTGCCACAGCCAGGAAAATCAGGTTATTGGCCACCAAATCGTCGGTCATTGGGTCGAACGACTGCTCCTCGGGATCGCCTTCCTTGTACGCGATAGCCAAAGTACGCATGGCTCTGTTGTTATATCCGTCAATTTGTTTTTCGATATCGCCCAAATATGAATCTATCGGAGCCAATCCGTCTTTGGTCAAGACTCTGTTGCAGTGACGCAAAACTATCTCAGGGGCGCCTTTTACATAAAACATCGGCTTGTTGAACACCTTTGATTCAACCACAGTTGCCATAAATTTATACTTGGTTGAGAACGGCACCTGCTGATAGATGTGCATGTTTTCCCTGTATTCCAGATAATTGGCCCCCATGCCGTGCAGCCACAGCAACAGCGCGCCTTCGGTAGGATTGCCTATAACCTTTATCTTGCTGCTGTCTGTGACATCCAGAAAAGCCGTTGTGTTTACCGAGATACACTCCTCCAACAGTTTGTCGAACTCGCTGTATATCAACACGTCGCTAAGTGCCATTCGGTTTTGAGTCAAGGTACCGGTCTTGTCGGTGCAAATCACAGTGGCGGCTCCCATGGTCTCGCAGGCATGCATCTTACGCACCAAATTGTTAGCCGTAAGCATTCGACGCATACTCAAGGCCAAGCTAAGCGTTACACTCATCGGCAGGCCTTCAGGCACAGCCACCACTATAATGGTCACCGCCATCATCAAAGTGCCCAGAGCATATCTGACAAAGTCGAGCCAATCGATGCCGTCGGCGCCTGTTTCAAGGCATGTGAAGTACATCACAAAACGAATAATGATGATAGCAGCTGCCACCATATAGCTTGCCACGCTAATCACCCGTCCAAGTTTGTCGAGCTGAATATTAAGCGGAGTCTTTATGTTGCTTTCTATCTGCGAGCCTTTATACACCTTTCCCCATTCGGTTGCCTCTCCCACTTTCACCACCTGCATCACACCATGTCCGTCAATGATTTTGCTGCCACGCATCAGACAGTTGGAAGGATAAGTGGCTTCGTGGTCAAACTCGCTCTCCTCGGTGGTTTTGCGAGCCATAGGTTCGCCTGTCAGGTCGGCCTCGTTTACCTGCAGCCCGAATCCGTCAAGCAGCACGCCGTCGGCAGGCACCTCGTCACCTGTCTCCACCATCACTATATCGCCAACCACAATTTCGCGTTTAGGCACCATAGTGACATTGCCGTCACGCACCACCTTGACAGTCTCATCGTCGTTAACCTGGTTAAGAATGTCGAATTTTTTGTTGGCGCTCACTTCGAATATGAATCCCACGCCAGTGGCCAAAATCACAGCCATCAAGATTCCAAGCGGCTCGAGCAGCACACCGTATCCCTCGTCGGATGTATAAAACTGATATACAGCCACTCCGACCGCCAGCACCAAGGCTATCAGCAATATGCGGATAAGCGGGTCTTTAAACTTACAGATAAATTGGTAAAAAAGCGATGCCTTTTTAGGCGGAATTAAAATATTTAAGCCGTGTTTGGCACGGCTTTCTTCAACTTGTTTGGCATTTAAGCCCTGATATTTCATATGGTGAATTTATTTCTTTTTGATGAATGGTATCACATTTTTGTTATTAATGCGCGATTCCATTCTTACACGATAAAAACCATCTACCAATGTCGGCTCTTCCAGCAGCACATCTTCAGCGTCAATCAACAGCATGTTGGTCGACATTTGTGTTGAATCACAATATTTCATGTAGAATGCCGCTTCCTCGCTGATCGCGAAATCGTCGGCGACACTGGCGACATTAGCCTTTGCCATTCTGGCTATTTCATTTTTGGCAAACATCAAAGCGATGCGCTTGGCCTCGTTCTTCGACTTTGAAGGCTCTGAAGCTATATTTCCCTGATATCCAGCCGATTCGTAAGAATAAGTATTGCCACTGCCCTGCGGTTTGGTGCCGCTCTGTCCTGTTTCAGCCATATTCCAGTCGGCATACAGGACACCATTGTCAATTGACAAGGACACAATATTGCATGACAATTCGGCCTTGTAAACCAAGCGCGTCAAGTCTTGCACTTTGTTGCGATAATCCATGTCGTCTTTATATCCGGAAATGCCCGAAGCATTGGCATTAGTGCTTCCAAGCAAGGTTTTTCGAGGTGTAAAGTTAGACAGCGACTGCATAAAGGTATCCGTTATGGCATGCCACAGTCCATGTCTGGTGTTTTGGCTCACGGCGTTTGTTGTTGTAGAGCCGCCATTTTTATAATAGAGCCACTTTTCAGGTATTCTGTTTGTCACAGTGTCGGTGGTTGAATACACCCACGCTATGTTTCTTTCGGTTTTTGTCAGCCACTCCTCATGCTCCACAAACTCGTCTGGAGTGTTCACAACGATCGATATCCTGTCACCATACTCAGGATACTTTTTGGCTCCGTCAAAATAATACATGTATTCGCCTTCGCAACGGGCTTCCTTCATGCGGTCTTTTTTAGAGCCTTTTATAACATTGAGCATAACCACAGCCTCATCGTATTCGGTGTAAAACAATTCGGCTATTTCATATTTCAGATATTGGTTTTTGGTGTTGAATGCCGCCATGCAGTGCGATTGCTGTTCGTTGACAGAGTTTTTATCGCCCACCACTTCGTTGTGGTAATACAATTCGTACACCGACATCAGATTCATTTTCTCCGACACCATGTACATAAATAGCGCGCGTACGATAGCCTGATTGAGAGCCTCATCTTCCTGCAGATACATATCCGACACACCGATTGGGCCTGTCGGATTAAAGAACCACGCCGGCAAATCATTCCCTACAGCACATACAGAGGAGCCGTAATTGCGGCTCCCTGTATTTACTGTATTCTCCGTAGCACAAAGGCTAACAGAAATGGTAAAAAATACTATTGTAAATAGTTTCCTAACCATTAATTGTTATTAAGGTTTTCCATTTCTTTTTCGAAGATCTGTTTGAACTTCTCATATTCGAAGTCTGTTCTCAGCTTAGCATCGTTAGAGACTTTCTCTTTGATACCGTTGAGGAGAGCGTTAGGATCGGCTTCGAGGCAGACATAGTACATGGTGCCTTTTTCTCTCTTCTCGCTCCAACCCGGGATAGCTGGGACTGAATTCTTAATGGTCTGTTTCACAACAGTACGGCTGAGTTCTTTAACACTTTCTTTGAAATCCTGAGCATCGCCATCATTGTAGGTTGAAGCATAGTTTTCAATAACTCTTGACACTGTTGCTTCCATCATTGTAGCGAGTTCCTGACGTGCATTGTTGGCAGCATTTGATTTTGCTTTTGGTTCCATTGACTCATACTGTGCCAAGAAAGAACCTTCTGCTCTGAATGCATCTGGTGTTGACAAGCAGCAATGTTCATCTTTAGGAGCTGCTGTCTTTTTGCTTGAGCCGCAAGAAATAACAAACATTCCGAGAAGTGCGGCACACATTAATAAACCGATTTTTTTCATTTTAATTGAAATTTTAGTTAACGCCTACTCTATGCTTTTCGGCTTCCGCATAATTATTTATCTGAATTTAATTCTTACTTGTTTGGTTGGCTTGCTGTTACCGGCAGTGAACACAATTTTTACTGTCGGATCGTCCTGCTCGTAGCAATATCCACTGTCAAAAGCCACTGTCCATTTATCCTTGTCGTATCTGACATCAAAATCATTGGCGCAATCAGAGGCCACCTTAGGCTTGCGTGATGTTGTAATCACTTTGCCTTTATACGTCAAGCGCACCGACATGAAGCCCGGACGGTTTTCCATCAGTTCAACTGTCAACGATTTTAGAATATCAGTATACAGTTTGATTATCGCGTTTATTCTCCCAACTCTGGAATCATCATCAAAAAGCTCTTTCTTAAGCAGATTCAAGTCTGTTATGTTCTTATTGATTGCCTCGACGCTGCTGACCACTTCAACCTCATCATCATAACGGTCTATCTCGTCGTTGATAAATTGCTCTTGCTTGTTGTATGCTTCAATCAGATCACGTCTTTCAAACTCGTTGAAAGGATATCTCATGCAGACAACGTAGTACTCTTCACCTGTTTTCCTTTTGTAATAATGCTCGTAGTACACATCAGCCTTTTGATCGGATATGCCTTGAATAGCAGGAAGTTTGGCAATCTTAGTCTGAGTCTTGCTTCTGTAGTTCTCAATAAATACCGTTTCATCACCAATTATTGAGATATTTCCCTCATCTATCATATCGCCTGTAACAATCACTGCTACTGATCTGCAAATCGAGTTCATCACTTCGGTCATAGCGATATTCTTAGCCTCGGTCAATGTCGCGCCTTCCTGATTTTTAATGTAATAATAATCCTTACGCTCCTCTTCGGTTACCCATGCCGGCTTTTGCTTAGGCACGCATTCAACCCTTTTGAAACCTTTCTTCTGCGCCACGGCACAAAGCGGAACCAGCATTACAACTAAAACAATGAGTAATCTTTTTATCATACCTAACAATTTACTCCGCAAAGATAAACATTTTTATTAGACAATAAAAATTTTTGTGAATTTTATTTAATGTTACTCATATTTTAGAGTACGTATCCGGTGATTTCCTGATTCGGCTCAAGTTCAACAGGTTCTTTGCCATATTGGAAAATCATCATCTTCTTGCCGCCTTTGAGGTAATATTTGTCGCCGACAACCCAGATCGCTGTAGCCTCACGCAAACCAACCACTTTCATCTCCTGACGCACAGCCAGATATTCGTTGATGCGGTCCTGGCGGGTCTCACCACCATGTTTAATCATCTTGTCGATTTCTGGATGCGGATCAAGATAGTGAGGATTTATCTGGAATGGGATGAGATTCAATGTGTTAAAGCTAGCTGGCTGCACAATAGGCATATCGTTTGTGGTACAAAGTGTAGGGCAAGCGATGTTCGAGCCGGCGCTCCATCCTATATAAGGTGTGCCGTTGTTGGCGCATTCAGCGATTGCCTGCATCAAGCCGAATTTATGCAACTCGGCAACCAGATGGAAAGTGTTGCCGCCACCGACAACTATGCAGTCGGCAGTTTTAACCAGACCTACTTTGTCCTCAACTTCGTGAACCGAAACAAACTTCTTCACGCCAAGTTTCTCGTTAAAAACCTTCTTAACCTTTTCAGTATAAGCGTCATAGCTATTCGGATAAGGATTGCCGCCGATGAAAACGCCAGCGAATGGCACAAAAGCCACCTTGCTGTCGGCACCGAGTTTGTTCTTGTCGAAAAATTGTTCAAGCTGGGTCATTGCCCAAGCCAGATATGTTTCACCAAAGTTTGTGGAATTGCTGATTAAAAGTAAGTTTCTCATATTTATATCCGTTAAAATTTTTACAAAATTAAATAATTTTTAGATATGAAATAAATTTTGATATAAATTTGTGTCAAATTAAAAATTTAAAGATTTAAGATATGAAGAAATTAGTGTTATTCTTAGCGGTAGTAATCGGAATCAATGTGGCTTATGGCGCAAATGCGGCCAAAAACACCGAATACAAATTAAAATCACCCGACGGGAAAATTGAAATAACAATCAGTGTCGGCGACGAGGTGGTTTATTCGGTGAAGCACGATAACACTACAATTATCAATGATTCACCAATTTCTATGGAGTTGGGCGACGGAACTATTTTAGGATTAAAAGGATCAGTGAAAAATATCAAGACCAACTCGGTCAATGATGTTATAAATGCCAATTTTTACAAGAAATCAAAAGTCGAAAACAATTATAACGAATTGATTATCAATTTCTCCAAAAATTATTCCTTGACTTTCAGAGCATTTGACGACGGGGTGGCTTATCGTTTCTCTACAAAATTCAAAAAGCCGATAATCATCAGGAAAGAAAACGTAAATTATTGTTTTGACGACGATTACGTGGCATATATTCCATACGTGAATGCCCGCAAAGGCGAAGGCGACTTCCTGACACAGCAGTTTTTCACATCATTCGAAAGCCAATATACTATAGATTCTATTTCAAAGATGGATGTCGAACGCATCGCTTTCACACCTTTATTAATATGTCTGAAAGACGGCAAAAAAGCAGTCATCGTGGAGTCGGATCTGGAAGATTATCCCGGCACTTTCTTCCGCAAAGGCGAAGGCAACAGCCTCGAAGCCGTGCAGGCAACCTATCCGAAAGTTGAGGAACAAGGCGGTCACAACATGCTGCAGATGGTGGTAAAAGAACGCGAGAACTACATTGCAAAAGTCAATGGAACCCGCGATTTTCCATGGCGTGCCATTGTCATTTCGGAAAACGACGCCCAGCTGATGAACAGCGACATGGTTTACAAACTCGCCTCACCTTCCAGAGTGAAGGATGTCAGCTGGATTAAGCCTGGAAAAGTGGCTTGGGACTGGTGGAACAACTGGAACATCTGGGGCAAAGATGTTGATTTCAAGGCCGGCATCAACAACGACACCTATAAATATTATATTGATTTCGCGTCGAAAAACGGCATAGAGTATGTGATTTTGGACGAAGGTTGGGCTGTGAACAAGCAGGCCGATTTGTTCCAAGTTGTCACTGAGATAAATTTGGAAGAGCTTGTCGCTTACGCCAACGAGCGCAACGTCGGGCTTGTGCTTTGGGCAGGTTATTACGCCATCGACTGCGACATGGAGCATGTGTGCAAGCACTACAGCGAGATGGGAATCAAAGGATTCAAGGTCGACTTTATGGACCGCGACGACCAGAAGGTGGTTGACTTCTACTACCGCATGGCGGCTATGGCGGCCAAATATCACTTATTCGTTGATTTTCATGGAGCTTACAAGCCGACAGGACTAAGCCGCACCTACCCTAACGTGCTGAATTTCGAGGGAGTATACGGGTTGGAGCAATCAAAATGGGACGACGACCTCCATCAGGTTGACTATGAATGCATGGTGCCTTACATCAGAATGGTGGCCGGCAACCTTGATTACACCCAAGGAGCCATGGACAACGCCACCAAGCACCACTTCCGCGCCATCTACACCAACCCGATGAGCCAAGGCACCCGTTGCCATCAGCTGGCAGAATATGTAATTTTCGAATCGCCTTTCAACATGATGTGTGACAGCCCCACCAAGTATATGCAAAATCAGGAATGCACCCAACTGATTGCCAGCATACCCACCGTCTGGGACGAAACTATAGCCCTCGACGGCAAACTTGGCGAATATGCGGTAATCGCAAGACGCTCGGGCGATGTTTGGTATATCGGGGCAATTACCAACTGGGAAGCCCGGGAAATTGACATCGACTTAAGCCGATTGGGTGTTGAATGCCACAGGCGCACCACCTACCTAGATGGCGTCAACGCCAATAAAAACGCCGAGGATTACGCGGTTTATTTCGAAATAAATACAGAAAGTGTTTCCACTGCCAAAGTGAAATTAGCGAGTGGCGGCGGCGCTGTAATTATCATTAACTAGTTTTACCGTGTGAAAAATCAGGCCTGTAAAGCCTCTCTGAAGCAATTGACGGAAAAACCATATGAAAAAATCAGGCCTGTAAAGCCTAAAGCTTTACCCGAGACTGATTTTTCATATGGTTTTGGAGTATTAATCAATACGTCACTTCTTCTAAAAACAAGGCGTGAGCCGGCATTGAAGTGCCAGCTGAGCAGCGGTCTTTTTGTTCGATAACAGCGCGAAAGCCGTCAAGAGTCATCTTACCCTTACCGACTTCAAGCAGCGTCCCCACAATCGCCCGCACCATATTCCTCAGAAACCTGTCGGCTTTTATACGAAACACAAGCAAATCACCGTCTTCATACCATCTGGCTTCCATTATCCTGCAATTGTTGGTCTTGACCTGCGTATGAAGCTTCGAAAAACTTGTAAAATCCTGATATTCAAAAAGTATCTTTGCCGCTTCATTCATTTTATTCACATCCAATTTGCCATACACGTAAAGCGCATCGTCGGTATGAAACGGATTTTTGGTTCGCGTCACGTAGTAGTGATATGTACGCGACTTGGCATCGAAACGAGCGTGAAAATCAGGCGCAACCTGCCAGCAGCGAAACACCACAATATCATCCGGCAGAAACACATTCAACTGATACACAAACTGTTGCAAATCTTCAATCGGCTCGCTCTCGAAATGAGCATAGAAATTGCGAGCGTTGACCCCGGTATCGGTACGCCCGCACCCGATAATGCTGACAGTTTGCTTCAGCTTCAGACTTATGCATTTTTCCAACGTCTCCTGCACGGTAACGTCGCCAGGCTGAATCTGCCAGCCATGATAAGCCTTGCCGTTGTAAGCCAGATGTAAGAAATAGCGATTCATAGAAATTTTTTACCCGGCAAAATTAAAAAATATTTGCATTATTGAAAATTATTATTTATCTTTGTGCTGTGATTTTAACCTCAAAAACTTAAGATATGCCGATTTACATGTTGAAAGATGAGGTATTTGATTTCCCGCCGGTAAGCCGTGCCACCAAAGACGGATTGCTTGCCATTGGCGGTGACTTATCGCCCGAAAGGCTACTCATCGCCTATCGTTCGGGGATATTCCCATGGTACACCGACGGCGAACCTATTCTGTGGTGGTCGCTCGACCCTCGCATGGTCATGGAACCATCCGGCCTGAAGATGACAAAATCATTGTGGAAAACGCTGGAATCCAACCGATACTCATGCTCTTTTGATACAAATTTCGAAGGAGTGATCAGAGCATGCGCCACAGTGCCGCGCACCGACGATCAGATTGAGGAAGAGCCCGACGACGCCGACGAGTCCAGCACATGGATAAGCGAAGACATGATATCGGCTTATTGCGAATTGCATGAATTAGGTTTCGCCCACTCGGTTGAGACATATCTTGACAACGAGCTGGTTGGCGGACTTTACGGGGTATCGATTGGCAAGGTATTCTGCGCCGAGTCGATGTTCCACACCAAGGCCGAAGCTTCGAAAGTGGCGTTTTACAATTTATGTCAGTTTTTAATCAGAAACAACTTCGAGCTAATTGACGCCCAGCAGGAAACCAGCCACATGAAACGGCTCGGAGCGGCTCCGATACCGCGCAAGGAGTTTATCAAAACATTGAAAAGACTCGTCAACGAACAAAGCTTGGTCGGCAACTGGGGCAATGGCTCAGCAGAGTTGATGCAGTTAACAGTTGACAGTTAACAGTTGACAGTTGACAGTTGACAGTTAAAGCGCTTCTTTTATTCTCACGAGTTTTTCGAGCAGTCCTTCCACGAGGTCGAGACGCAGCATATTGGCACCGTCTGATTTTGCCACGGCCGGATTGGGATGTGTTTCCATAAACAGTCCGTCGGCACCAACTGCAATCGCGGCTTTTGATATCAGTTCAATCATTTCCGGACGGCCACCGGTAACTCCGGCGGTTTGGTTTGGCTGCTGCAGAGAATGTGTCACGTCCATTATTACCGGAACATCACACTGTTGCATATCGTAAATGTTGCGATAGTCAACTACCAAATCCTGATAACCGAAGAAATTGCCCCTATCGGTGAGCATCACCGACTGATTGCCCGACTGCATCACCTTATCGACAGCAAATCGCATTGAAGCGCCCGACAAGAACTGGCCTTTCTTGATATTGACGGTTTTGCCCGTTTTGGCGGCAGCAATCAATAAATCGGTCTGGCGGCACAAAAATGCCGGAATTTGAAGTATATCGACATATTCAGCCGCCATGGCCGCCTCCTCGCACGAGTGTATGTCGGTGACAACAGGCACGCCGAATTCCTTTTTGATATTTCTCAAAACATTCAAAGCCTTTTCGTCGCCAATTCCCTGGAACGAATCCAGGCGCGAGCGGTTGGCCTTACGATACGAACCCTTGAAAACATAAGGAATATCAAATTTTTGAGTGATTTTAACAAGCGTTTCGGCTATATAAAATGGCGATTGTTCATCCTCAATAACGCATGGCCCGGCCAGCAGGAAAAAGCGGTTAGGCTTAAGTCCTTTCAAAAAAGGATAATTGCTTTGGGTTATCATGTTGAAATTTTTTGCAAATATATAAAAAAGCCATTAGCTATTAGCCATTAGCCATTAGATTTTTTTAATAATGTTAATACCTTATTAATTATGGGACTTTAATTTTTTTTAACTTTTTTGTTGCATGAATTAAAAAAAAATGTAATTTTGCATTGTATAATGTATAAAACTGAATACAATTAAAAATTATTTATTAACCAATTCATTAACATTATGAAGAGATTATTTACATTAGCACTCGTGATGGCAATGGCCGTCACAGGATTCGCTCAGGTAAAAGGCGTTTCAAAGAACATGAAGATGAATCCTGCCCAGCAGCAGGTGTTCAGAGGTGAAGAGGCTGTTATGGCCAACTTCCCATCAGCAACAAGAAGCATCATGGTGGCTCCAGAAGTCACTGAGTTGGCTTATTCAACTTACGACTGGCAGACAAACGCCGGCGCAAGAAACTACACAGCTGTATGGCCTGACGGTTTTGCAGTAATGTGCTACACTCTTGCCACCACAACCAATTACTCAGATCGTGGTACCGGATTGGCATGGTTCGACCCGGCCGTTGGCGAATGGGAATTCAACGAATTACGCGCTGAAGGTGTGAAGACTGGTTTTGGTTGCGTTGCCCGTTACAAACAGAACGGTCTTGTGATTGCTGCCCACACAGCAGATGACTGCAGAATCTTCATCAACGAAGATTTCCGCAACAACCCAACCGCAAGCTTTGGTGAAGGTATCGTTATGCCGGCTCCGGCAGGTTCTGATCCTTGCTGGCCGGTGGTACAGTGCTCAGGCCCAGGCCTTGACATCATCCACGTGCTCTGCACAAACAATGGTGGCGAAGATCCATACACCGATCCTATCATTTACTATCAGTATGCAAATGGCGCATGGACAAGAGAAGCCGAGATTCTTCCAGGCATGACTGCAAACGAACTGTCAGATGCCGGTTCAAATGTAACATACTTCATGCTTTATGATCCTGCAAAACCAAACCGCGTTTCATTCATTTTGAACAACGCTTGGTCAGATGGCAAGCTCGTCATTTCAGAAGACAACGGTGAGACATGGTCAGACAGAGTGTTCTACCAGCACGCTGGTGTCCACACCGACTTTGGCGAGAGAGTATTCTTCTATCCTCGTTGGACAAACGCAATCTTCGACAACGATGACAATCTCTGCGTTGTTTACGAATTCAACGGCAGCACAGGTGAGCCTGGTAGCGGTTCATACTATCCATCACTCGGTGGCGTTGGTTACTGGAGCGAAACTCTTCCTAAGAACGCGCTTTGCGAAGGCGGTATCGGTGAAGTTGGCCAGCCATTCATCATGGACACAACTTACATGTACTACGACATTTATGGCAGCGCACCATATTGGTCAGACGCTACTCACGAGCAGCTTCCTGAGTACATTGGCGACCTCGTAGGTCTCGACGACAACGGCAATGTAGTTCATGGTGTTGAATATGGTGAGGATGGTTACTATTGGGTTGCTGTTGGCGACCTTGGAACCGACAGCCATGGTAAGTATAACAGCGGCAGATGCGCATTCGCAACAATGGCTTATGACAAGAGCAATGGCGCTATCTACGCTTTCTGGTCAATGATCGCTCAGGATGCTGACGATTTATACTTACTGGACGGCGTTTACTACTACAGATTGTTTGTGAACGTGTCATACGACAATGGTATCACATGGGAAGGCAGAGAGCAGGTTCTCACAGGCTTCGAGTCAGGAATGACAGAAATGGTCTACGACCAAGCCATCCCATACGTTTACAGCGATGCTGACGGCGACTATGTTTGGGTTTGCTCACAGTTCGACATGTATCCTGGCACATTCGTACAGGGTGATGACCCAGATTCATCAGACAATCACTATGTAGCTGTTAAGGTTTATTTGAACGAATGGTATGATGGTGTTCAGGAGAACAACATCCACGCCGCTCAGACAATGAACGTCTATCCTAACCCAGCTCAGGGTTCATTCCAGGTCAACCTCAACTATGCTTCAGATGTGAACATCTACAACACAGTTGGTCAGTTGGTCAAGACCTACAAGAACGTGAAAGACATCAACGTCAACCTCGAGTCAGGTATCTACTTCGTCAACGCAAACAACCAGACAACAAAGGTTGTTGTGAAGTAATTAGACTTTAGACGTTAGACATTAGACGTTAGATTTTGTAGGGGCAAATTGATTTGCCCCTACATTTTTTATATATTTGCAAAAAAAATTGTTATGGAGAATTTGAAGAATTATCTGGACGAGTTGGTGGCTAAAAACAACACCGAGGCGTTTATCAAAGACGACCCGGTGCAGTTTCCGCACAGGTATTCCGACATTCACGACGTGGAAATCGTGTCGTTTCTGGTGGCAACCATTGCCTGGGGTAACAGAAAAATGATTCTCAATTCAGCCAACCGCATGCTGGAAGTAATGGGTCGGTCGCCATACGACTACATAATGTCGGAGGGATTCAAGACACTGAAGCCCGACAAATGTGTCCACAGAACGTTTTTCAACCGCGATTTGATGTATTATTGCCGTGGCTTGAAGTATTTATACGAGATTCCCGCAGGTGGTCGCAGTAACAATAGTTTAGAGAATATTTTTTATAATGAGGAACATGACGTTTGGAAAGGAATTCAAACTTTCAGGGATTTGATATCCCAAGCCAACGGATGCGCCAGCAAACACATATCCAACCCATGTTGCGACGAGCCCAAGAAAGGTTCGGCGTGCAAGAGGCTGCATATGGCATTGCGATGGCTGGTTAGGAATGACGGCATAGTTGATTTGGGAGTGTGGAAACGCCTGCAACCAAAAGACTTGATGATACCTTTGGATGTGCATGTGGCCAGAGTGTCGCGAAATTTGGGACTGATTGACCGCAAAAGCAACGACCGGCAAACCGTTGAACTGCTGACTACAAGATTGAGGGAGTTTGACGCTGAGGATCCGGTAAAGTATGATTTTGCTTTATTTGGAGTGGAATTGATGTAATTCTACCAAGCCTTAAAACCTTAAAAATGTTGATAACTTCGCAACTTTTGCGAGTTATCAACATTTTTTTGTGTTTTTGTTTGGTTAAATGATTATTTTGTTGTAATTTTGTAGAATTATTATACTTGGTGGGAATAGGTAAAAATAGATATAATAACAATAAAAATTCAACAAAATGAAACGAAAATTTACTTTTCTTTTAGCAGCATTTTGGCTGTTGATGACAAGTAGCATTTGCTATGCACAGACAGCTACTTTCACTACATCAACCAGTTGGGATCAAACTGGTACATCAGGAACAGGAAGTCTAATTGAAGCTACTGTGGATGGTGTTACTTTTAGTTGCGACAAAGGTTTTGTCACCACACAAATTCGTTGTTACAAAAACGGCGTCATCACCATCTCTTCAACAAACACCATTACACAGATTGATTTCACATTTGCCGGTTCTTCTTACACCGGAGGTTTGGATGCATCATACACAGGACTGTCAACAAACGAATGGTCACAGACATTAGGCAGTCAGGCACGTTTTTCGTCAATAGTAGTGACTTATTCAAATGGCAGCGGTCAACAGACTGTTGCCACTCCAACCTTCTCACCGGCAGCTGGAACATACTATGAAGCTCAGAATGTGACTATTGCCTGCACAACCGACGGTGCCACAATTCATTACACTGTGGATGGCAACGACCCTACAACAGCAAGCGCCACCTACTCCACTCCTATCGCCATCAGCGCGACAACAACAGTGAAAGCAATGGCTGTGAAGACGGGAATGGACAACAGTAATATTGCGACAGCGACATACACCATCCAGCAGTTAACATCAATCACGACCGTTGCAGGATTGTGGGATTTTGCCGAATCTGTTGGAACGACAGCCACACAAGTTAGTGTAACATTTAACAATTGGTATGTTTCAGGAGTTAAAGGCGGACAGGCCATCATCACAGACGGACAGTATGGTTTTGTGATATACCAGAATAGTCACGGATTCACAGCCGGCGACAAACTCAATGGCACAGTGGTTTGTAACGCATTACTGTATCAAAACCATTATGCGGAGCTTACAGGCGTTAAGGCAACAGATTTGACTGTAACATCTGGGCAAGAGGTTCCAACTTTAACCACAACAATCAATGCTCTTGAAGTGAGAAACTACGGTACTCCTGTCAATTTGGGTACATTGACATACAATGGCTCGACATTTGTTGATAATTCAGAAAACACAATCACACCTTACAACAACTTCAATCTCAACCCTAACCCAATTTCATCGTTGGAAAGCGGTAAGCAATACAACGTCAACGGCGTTTACATTGTTTATTGGCAGAGCGGTAATTCTGTAAAGCAGGTCGCTCCACGTAGCGCTGATGACTTTGAAGAAGTTATTACACCAATAGAGACCGTTGCAACACCTACATTCACACCAGCAGCAGGAACATATACCGAGGCACAGAACGTTACAATTGCTTGCGCTACTGAAGGCGCTACCATCCATTACACCTTGGATGGCACTGACCCAACCGCAAACAGCACTACCTATACCGCTGCCATCGCCATCAGTGAGAACACCACAGTGAAGGCAATGGCCGTGAAGTCGGGAATGAACAACAGCGAGATTGCCACAGCAGTTTATGAGATTACACAGCCTACTCCACCTGCACAGGAAACCGCTTACACGCTGATTACCAATGCTAACGCTTTGATTGCTGGCGATAAATACATCATCGTAGGTATCAAGGGTGAAAACTATAAGGCATTAGGCAAGCAAGGCACAAACAACAGACCGTCTGTCGACGTGACCCCAGTTGAAAACGTCATCACATTAACACCTGCAACCACCAATGAAGGCGGCGTTTTTGAGTTGACCTTAGGTCAGACCGACGGCAAGTGGACATTGTATGATGCTGTTAATGAGGGTTATCTCTATGCTGCAAGTTCATCATCGAATTATTTGAAGGTTCAGGCAGAAAACGATGCCAACGGATTGTGGACCATCGAAATCGAATCGAGTGGCGTTGCGACCATCAAGGCACAAGGTACCAACACCCGCAACTGGATAAGACTCAACACTAATGGTTCTCCATTCTCATGCTATGGCAGCGGTCAGTTGGATGTTTACTTGTACAAAGCAGGTGACGTCCCTACCCCACCGACACCTACATATTACACTGTTAGCATCGCCGAAGGCATCACCAATGGTACAGTGACAGCAGCTCCTACATCAGCTGAAGAAGGCGCCACAATTACAGTGACAGCTCAACCTGCATCAGGATATGAGTTGTCAACTTTGACATACACATACGGCACCACAACAACCAACATCAATCAGACAACGATGCAGTTTGTTATGCCAGCCTCTGATGTCACAGTGAATGCAACATTTACTGAATTGGCAACTGTGGCAACACCTACCTTCACCCCTGCAGCCGGCACATTCATCACAGCCCAGCAGGTGACTTTGGCATGCGCCACCGAGGGTGCGACAATTTACTACACAACCGATGGCACAGATCCGACAGTCAACAGCAACGTCTACTCAGAGGCTATTGCAGTGAACGCTACAGCCACCATCAAGGCCATGGCTGTAAAAGAAGGCATGAACAACAGTTCAATCGCATCAGCCACCTACACCATTGTCGAGCAGATGACAATAGCCGCCGCAAGAGCTTTGGCCAACAACCAATATGCTCTGGTTCAGGGTGTTGTGACATTCATCGACGGACGCAACGTCTACGTACAGGACGAAACAGCCGGTATCGACCTCTATCTTAACAACAACACCGTTCCTGCAACTTTGGCACTTGGTGACATGGTTATGGGATACGGTAAGAAGACAACATACAGCGGCCTTGTCGAGCTCACAGGAATCAAAGGCAACGACGCCAACCAGTTTGTTATAGTTTCAAACGGCAACACACTGCCTGTGGCCGTAAAGACAATTGCCGAGATTTTGGCTGACTACGCAGGCGACAACATGTTGCAGTCGACGCGCGTACAAATCGTTGAGGCTACAATTGGCACTATCAACACAAGCGGCAACACCCCTATCACACAAGGCGAAAGCACATTGAACCTTTACAAGATGCCTGCAGTTGAAGGCCTTTTGGAAAACGACATCGTGACAGTGACCGGTGTTTTGGGATGCTACAACGCTCCACAGTTGCGCATCAACAGCGCTGACGACGTAACCTTCGAACACCCTGTGTATCCTACTCTGGTGGCCAACCCGACCAGCTTGACAGGTTTCAGCTATCAGGAAGGCGAAGGCCCGTCACAAATCAAATCGTTCGATTTGAGTGCAAGCAACCTCACAGGCGCAGCTTATGTCTATCCATCAGAAAACTTCGAGATCTCATCAGTGGGCGGCAATTACTTCACACCTGAAACCTCAATCAGAATCAGCGGAGCTGCCACATTCAACAACATCCACATCTATGTCAGACTTAAAGCCGGTTTGGAAATCGGAACATACACCGAAAGCTTAACCATGAGCTCAGAAGGCGCTCAGACGATATCAGTTGAAGTAAGCGGCGACGTGATTGAGCCGGTGCAGCCAAGCAACTACACCCGCATCACCGATCTCTCACAAATCAGCAACGGTTCGAAGGTGGTGTTCGCTGCACGTTTCGACGATAATGCCAACGACTATTATGCAATGACAGCACAGGCATCGGGCAAACCAACCGGTGTGTTGTTCACCAGCGCCACATCTGCCTCAGGCGAGACTCTGCCGACCACAATCGCAGACGCCGACAGCATCTACTTCTGGACCGTGGAAATCGACGGCAGCAATTACATCTTCACCAACCACGCCGGTGAAGTGCTCGGCTACACCAGCAGCACCAACTTCTCAACAGGCGGTGACAACACAGCCTGGGCCATCACCTACCAGACTTCAGAAGAAGGAGCCATGGTTCCTAACTACGGCGGCTTTGTCGTGACTAACGTGAACAATGCAGTCAGAGCAATCGCCCTGAACAGCAACCACAACTTCGGCCCATACCACACCCAGAACATGACTGCCAACAACTACAACTTCTTCCTCGACATGTTCGCTACCGAAGGCGGCGGCACACTTACATGCGCCACTCCAACCTTCAATCCTGAAGGCGGCACATACTTCGATACTCAGTATGTTGAGATTGCTTGCAGCACAGCCGATGCAACCATCTACTACACTCTGGATGGCAGCGACCCGACAGCCAACAGCACAGTATATACCGAAGCTATTGAAGTGGCCAGCAATGTAACCATCAAGGCTATCGCCATGAAGGAAGGTTACGAAAACAGTAACATCGCCACAGCCGAGTATAATATTATAATAGGTGCAGTCACCATCTTCCAGCAAGATTGGGAGAACGGCATGAACGGCTGGTCGTTTGTAACAGTGGAAGGCAGCAAGCCTTGGACAATTGCATCGTACAGCGGCAACCATTACGCTTACGGCAACGGCTACAACGGCGGCGCCAACACCCAGTGGTGCATCTCACCCGCATTCAACATCAGCGCTTACAGCAACGTCACATTGACATTCAGAAATGCCAAGAACTACAGCGGTCCTGATTTGGAGCTGTTCTTCTCGAACGACTACGACGGTGAACACCCAGCAACAGCAACATGGGTCGCACTCGAGTTCGTCAAATCGACAGGCTCATTTGCATGGGCTGAATCAGGCACTATCGACTTGGCCGACTTCACAGGTGAAAACTGCTACATCGGGTTCAAGTACACTTCAACAGAGACTGAGGCTGCAGCTTGGGAGGTTGATGATGTGACATTGATGGGATTCACTTCAGATCCATATCTGACAGTGACACCTAGCGCTTTGAGCGGATTCACACACCATATTGACGAAGGTCCATCAGCATCGCAGACATTTGTTTTGACAGCAGGCAATATCTCTCCAGCACCAGGCGGAACAACAGGTAGCATAAACGTGTCTGTTTATAGTCCATTTGAGATTTCTCTTGACGACGAAGAATATGACGACGAGATCTTCTTCGAGGATGTCACAAACCTTGAAGCCACCACGATCTACGTCAGATTGAACGGTACAGAAATCGGTCAGTACAACGAGACTGTTAACATCTATGCGTCTTCAGGTAATGAAGCAACAGTGACATTAAGCGGTACAGTTACCGAGCAGCCGGTTCCTGGCGATGACTGGAACAGAATCTACTCGCTCAGCGGCCTGGCCAACGGCGATCAAGTGATTCTTGCAGCACGTTACGATGCTACTATAGGCAACGGTTACTATGCAATGCCGGCAGTGGTTTCAGGCAAACCTGACGGAGTGCTCTTCACTTCTGTCAACAACGGCGGTGTCGAAACACTTCCTGCCGAGATTGCTGACGACGCCGACACATACCTTTGGAATGTGACACTCGACGGCGATGTCATCATCCTCGTGAACGCAGAGGGCGACAGCCTCGGCTACAGCAGCAGCACCAACTTCGCCGGCAACGTGAACACCGAATGGAACATTGCTCTCGAAACATCTGAAGAAGGCGCTATGATTCCTAACTACACAGGTTTCGTAATCACCAACGGCACCACCACAAACCGTGGCATCGCAAAGAACGCTTCACACAAGTTCGGAGCTTACTCGACACAAAACCTCGCAAATTCCGACTACAACTTCTATCTCGACCTGTTCGTGCAAGGTGGCTCGGTCACTCCTACCGTGGCGACACCGGTGTTCAGCATGGCATCAGGCACATACTACGAAGCTATCGAAGTTGAAATCACATGTTCGACAGAAGGCGCAACAATTTACTACACATTGGACGGCAGCGACCCGACAGCCGCATCGACAGTCTACACCGAAGCCATTATTGTTGACGAAGACATGACCATCAAAGCCATCGCCATGATGGAAGGCTACGACAACAGTGCTATCGCCACAGCCAGCTACATCATCATGAGCGATGTCGTGATTATCCTTGAACAGGATTGGGAAGGCGAAATGAACGGTTGGGAATTTGTGACAGTGGAAGGCAACAAACCATGGTCGGTTGCTACATACAACAACAACCACTACGCTTACGCCAACGGTTACAACGACGACACCGACAATGAGCAGTGGTGCATCTCACCTGCATTCAATTTGAACCAGTATGCAGGACAGAACGTGACACTTACATTCATGAACGCCAAGAACTACAGCGGTCCGGATCTCGAGCTCTACTTCACCAACGACTACGACGGTCAGGATCCTACAGCAGCCGAATGGATTCCGCTGACATATGAAATGTCGACAGGCGGCTACAGCTGGACAGAGTCAGGATTGATTTCACTCAATGGCTTCGGCGGCATGATGTGCAACATCGGATTCCGTTACATCAGCACTCTCAATGACGGAGCAGCAGCTTGGGAGGTTGACGACATCATGATTATCGCCAACATGGGCACCGATCCGTATCTCACAGCTACACCTAACGTTTTGAGCGGTTTGACACACGTGATTGGTTACGGTCCGTCAGAAGCTCAGACATTCGTGGTGAACGGCGGCAACCTGCCGGAAGGCTTCCTGACATTGACACTCGACAACAGCGACTTCGAGATTTCATTGGACGGCGAGCTGTACACCAGCGCTTCGATAACAGTTCCTGTCAGCGAGCCGACACTCGAGCCGACAACAGTCTACGTAAGACTCAACGGCGAAGAAGTTGGTAATTACGAAGGCATCATCACCATTGATGTTAACGATGACGTTACAACAACAGTGACAGTCAGCGGCACAGTCAGCGACGATGGCATTGGCGAATCTCTCGCCTACAGCGTCAGCGTGTGGAACAACGTGAACGAGCTGATGATTGAAAACAACTTCAACGCCGCATTAAACGTTGAGGTATACAACATCCTCGGACAGCCAGTGCTGAGCGCGACAATCGCTACAGGCAGCAACGTAATCCGTCACAACCTCGCCGAAGGCGTCTATATCATTAGAATCGCTGATGGCAAGGAGATGATGGGAGTTAAGGTAGTCGTTAGTCGTTAGACTTTAGTCTTTAGTCTTTAGTCTTTAGTAGAGCCGCTTCTGACAAAGCGGCTCTATTTTTGAATCGATATTAATATAAAAAATAGCCGTTGGGTTGCAAACCTAACGGCTATTTGACTAACGTCTAATGTCTAAAGGCTAAAGTCTCTTACTCCATCACTCTGCAAACCAGATTTCTGTCGCCGAAGGCGTCGTCGATACGGGTGACGTGCGGGAAGTATTTATCCTGAACATCGCTCTTGAGCGGGAAGCCAGCCTCTTCACGGCTGAATGGGAAGTTCCAGTCGTTGGCCATCAACATCTCGGCTGTGTAAGGAGCGTGTGAGATGATATTGTCGCCCTGAGGTGCTTTACCGTCTTCGATGTCCTTGATTTCCTGACGAATCTTGATCATAGCGTCAACGAGTCTATCGAGTTCGGCCAATGGCTCGCTCTCGGTAGGTTCGACCATCAAAGTCTCGTGAACCGGGAATGCCACTGTCGGTGCGTGGAAGCCGTAGTCCATCAGACGTTTTGCAATATCGATAGCGGCAACACCAACAGTCTTATTGATGCCGTTGATGTCGAGAATCATCTCGTGAGCCACATGGCCGTGGTTGCCGGTATACAGAATCGGATAGTAGTCCTTCAGTCTTTCCTTCAGGTAGTTGGCGTTCATGATGGCACCCATAGTGGCTTTCTTCAGGCCTTCACCACCCAGCATCTTGATGTAGCAGTAGGTGATGGTGAGAATCTGTGCACTACCGAACGGAGCGGCTGAAACAGCGCCTTCCTGCTTGTCGCCACCGCAATGGAACAGGATGTGAGAGGGCAGGTAAGGTTTCAGATGTTCGGCAACACCGATAGGACCAACACCAGGACCGCCACCGCCGTGAGGAATAGCGAAGGTCTTGTGCAGGTTGAGGTGGCACACGTCAGCACCGATGAAGCCTGGGCTGGTCAAGCCGACCTGGGCGTTCATGTTGGCACCGTCCATGTAGACTTGACCGCCGTTGTCGTGAACGAGTTTCACGAGGGTGCGGATGCCATCCTCATAGATGCCATGAGTGGAAGGATAGGTGACCATGAAGGCGGCCAGGTTATCCTTGTATTGTTCAGCCTTAGCTTTAGCGTCCTCAAGGTTGATGTTGCCGTGCTCGTCGCAAGCAACCACCACCACTTGCATGCCAGCCATAGCGGCTGAAGCGGGGTTGGTACCGTGGGCTGAAGCGGGGATCAAGCAGATGTTGCGGTGACCCTGACCGTTGGCCTCTTGGTAACGACGGATGGTGAGCAGACCGGCATATTCGCCGCTGGCACCCGAGTTAGGCATGAAGCTCAT
>JAFZXP010000074.1 GCA_017616735.1 Bacteroidales bacterium | reverse complement strand
ATATCTCGCCTGCGCCAACCTTGCTGTCGCCAGTCTTGTCGACTTTCAAAGCGAAGAAAACAGCCACGAAGAAGGCGATGAATCCGATCAGAATGTTCTGAATCATCTTGACCATCGATGCCACCTGCTCAGCCTCTGGTCCGAGGGCGTTACCTGCCAAAACCACAGCGCCTGTTGAGTCGATAGTTCCTCCGATGAGCGCGCCGCCCATCATCTGGTTCATGCCTGCCCAACGGATGATCATAGGCTCAAACACCATCATCAAAATGGTGAAGATGATAGAAATGGAGATTGCCAACGAGAGGTCTTCTTTCTTTGCTTTTGCAGCGGCACCTGTGGCTATAGCTGCCGATGTTCCGCACACCGAAGTGGCTGAAGCCAGAGTGATGACCAGCGGCTTGTTGCCGATTTTCAACACCTTGGTGCCAAACCACCACATGAAGATGATGACGATAGGGGTCACAATCCAAGCTATGCCCAGACCGTAACCGGCAAATTTATAGATGTTGCTGAACAGCACCGAGAATCCCATGATAACCAAACCAGTCTTGATGTAAAACTCAGTTCTGATTGCCGGTTTAAGCCATTCAGGAGTGCCGACGGTGTTGGAAATCAACAATCCGATAAGCAATGCCCAGAATGCCCATTCGAGGTACATCTTGAGTGTAAATTCGGCGCTTATCATCCTGACAAGTATGCAGATGACGAATAAAACAAGGTAGGCAGGGATGAATTTGCTGAGTTTCTCGCCCTGCAGCTTGATGCCGATGCCGAACAAAATTCCCGTCACCAGGAATGTGCGCAGCAACTTAATCCAGAAAGCGCCTTTGGCAAACTGTGAGGCAAGCGATTTCTTCTCCTCAACGTTTTCCCACCAGTGCCATGTGCCGAATTTTAAGGCTGAAAAGTCGAACCAGCCGGCCAAAACCGACACGCAGGCTATTGCGATGACGATGAATCCGATCCACACCGCCAACCAGTCTTCTTTTTTCAAAAGATCATTCTTTGCCATAATCTTAAATCTTTGAATTAAAACTTATAACTGAGTATTCCAACCAGACGGTGGGCGTTGTCGCCGCCGTCGACATTGATGTAGGAGTAGTCACACTTGAAGTTGAGACATTTCAGCGGCCAGTAGTTGATGCCGGCTGTGATGGCGGTATTGCTGCCAGAGTTGGCGTCAATGTCCTTGTTGAAATAGTCGACACGCACCACAGGCATGAGGGTCTGAGTATTGTCTTTGCCAACTAAGAAATTGTAGCCTGCCACAGCGTATAAGCCGTTGCTGGTGTACGGATCGGTGGCGTCGTCAATACCTGTCTTGCCACTGACAAACTCACTGCGCACGACCAGTCTGTCGTCTTTATACTGGGCACCTGCGCTCCAGCGGTTACGATCACCGTAGTGGGTGTCGTCTTTCTTGTACTCGCCGAGGTAGAACGAACCTGTCAATGTGACTGTCTTGATCCATGGATGGAATTCGAGACGGCCGACGATGTCTTTACGGTTGTTGTTGTCAACACCGTTGACGCCGTTGCCGTTGAAGATACCGACATAGTAATCCAAGAGGTTGAAGTCGTCCACCTTGAAAAGCTTGCCTGATGCCATGAAACCTATGTCACGGCCGAGCTTGCCGACGCCGCAAACATCTTTATAGCCAACAAGCTGCGAGATGACATCGCCGTAGTCGAAGATCTCGAGGTTAACCGGGTTGATGGCTGTCTCCATGGTGAATGGGATCTTGAACTGACCAAACTGCAATGACAAAGCGTCACAAACTTTGTATTTCAGATAAGCATCAACCAGCATGATTTCATTACCGAAGTCACCTTGAATCTTGTACGACAGCTTTTCGGTGAGCTTGCCGTCGATAGATAAACGCACACGGCGCATTCTGAAGGTGTTATCCTGCAACTTGAAATCCTGATCGAAATCAGCCTGATAGAGAGCCTGTACAAAGCCCGAAATCTTCGGTGTGCGGTCAACTTTCTTTTCTTCTTTCTGTTCCTGTGCAAATGTTAAGCTACTGATTATCATCAGTGAAGCTAACAAAAAGAGTTTTAATCTCTTCATAGTTTTGTAAATTTAATTGATAATAGCTGTTTGTTTTCGCCGACAAAGATACAAAAAAAGTAAAAGCGTTTACTATTTTTTGAAAAAAATTAAAGATCATGCAATGAAGAATCTCATAAATGGTCTTTAAGACTGGAAAAACTATGCAAAAACAAGCAGTCATTGCGTGAGCTGAAAATTAGACTGCTTGTTTTGCATGGTTTTGGAAGTCGATAATACTATTCCGCTAATACTGTAATTATATTCTCCTTCACTTCGCAGACTCCGCCATGAATCTCGAAAAACTGCAACTTGCCGGTCTCGTCCTGTACCTTGATCTTTCCCGGTCCCAGCGCCGCTATCATCGGGGCGTGGTTGTGCAAAATCTCAAATAAGCCGTCGCTTCCAGGCAGCTGCACAAGTGTGGCCTCGCCGCTGAAAATCTGCTTGTCCGGAGATGTAATCTCAAGTTTCATGGCTTATTTGCTTTCTTCCAACATCTTCTTGCCTTTCTCGATGGCTTCCTCAATGGTTCCAACCAGGTTGAAAGCCGCTTCGGGGTATTGGTCGACCTCGCCGTCCATAATCATGTTGAAGCCCTTTATGGTGTCTTCAATCTTGACGGTGGCGCCTTTCATGCCTGTGAACTGCTCGGCCACGGTGAACGGCTGCGAGAGGAAACGCTGCACGCGACGGGCGCGGTGCACTATGAGTTTGTCTTCTTCCGACAATTCATCCATGCCGAGGATGGCGATGATATCTTGCAACTCCTTGTATCTTTGAAGGATATTCTTCACGCGTTGAGCGGTCTTGTAGTGCTCTTCGCCGACGATGTCAGGAGTCAGAATTCTTGATGTTGAATCCAATGGGTCGACGGCAGGGTAGATGCCCAATTCGGCGATTTTACGGCTCAACACTGTCGTGGCATCCAAGTGTGCGAATGTGGTTGCCGGAGCCGGGTCGGTCAAGTCGTCGGCTGGCACATAAACGGCCTGCACCGAAGTGATGGAACCGCTCTTGGTTGAGGTGATACGCTCCTGCATCAAACCCATTTCCGATGCCAATGTAGGCTGATAACCCACGGCTGAAGGCATACGTCCCAGCAGAGCCGACACCTCTGAACCAGCCTGTGTGAAACGGAAAATGTTGTCGATGAAGAACATGATGTCGCGGCCGGCTGTCTCGCCGTCACCGTCACGGAAATATTCTGCCATTGTCAATCCAGACAAGGCCACACGGGCTCTTGCTCCTGGCGGCTCGTTCATCTGTCCGAACACCAGGGTTGCTTGCGATTTGCCAAGTTCATCGTAATCTATCTTGTCGATAGGCCAGTTGCCTTTGGCCATCTCTTCTTGGAATTCCTTGCCGTATTTGATGACGCCCGATTCAATCATATCACGGAGAAGGTCGTTGCCCTCACGTGTGCGCTCGCCCACGCCTGCAAACACTGTCATACCCGAATACAATTTGGCAATGTTGTTGATAAGCTCCATGATGAGCACGGTCTTACCCACACCGGCGCCGCCGAACAAACCGATTTTACCGCCCTTGGCATAAGGCTCGATAAGGTCGATAACCTTGATGCCGGTGAACAAAATCTCCTGTTTGGTCGAGAGGTTTTCAAATTTCGGAGGGTCGCGGTGTATGCTGTTGCGCTTCTTCGACTCGATGGGTTTCAGTCCGTCGATGCTGTTGCCAATGACATTGAACAGACGTCCTTTCACCTGATCGCCGGTAGGCATGGTGATTGGATGTCCGAGGCTCAGCACTTCCATGCCGCGACGCAGACCGTCGGTTGAGTCCATGGCGATGGTACGCATGGTATTCTCGCCTATGTCCTGCTGCACCTCTGTGATGAGCTTGTCACCGTTAGGACGTGTGATTTCAAGAGCGTCCAACAGATTGGGCAGATGTTTTTCATCGTCAAAAGCCACGTCGATGACTGGTCCGATGATTTGTACTATACGACCTTTAATCTCTTTCTCCATTTTGTTTATCAACTCCTATTATTTTCTCAAAATTCTTGATAAAATTCCATTGGAAGATTATCAAATATAAAATCCCGATTGTTATGGCGCTGTCGGCAATGTTGAACACCGGGCTGAAAAATATCTGTCCTCCAAGCATCGGCACCCATTCAGGGAAAGTGAAGAGCGGGAAATAAAGCATATCCACAACCCTGCCTTGCATAAATCCGGCGTAGTCGAAGATGAGCCCGTAGAACATTCCGTCTATGATGTTGCCCAAGGCGCCCGCAATGATGAGGGCTATGCCGAACAGAGGGCCGAACTTCACTTCTTTCTTCACCAGATAGCGCATCAGCCAGAACAGAAACACCACTGCCACGACGCGGAACAGGCTGAGGATGATTTTGCCCCAGCTGGCTCCGGATATCTCCCAGCCGAATGCCATGCCGTTGTTCTCAATGAACAGAATATAAAACCACTTCCCGATAACGGGAATGGCTTCTCCGATTGCCATCGTCGTTTTGACAAGAATCTTCGACGCTTGGTCAAGCAAGAGTATCAAAAAGATGACAATCAGAGGCTTTTTCATTTCTTCTTGTTCTGATTCATCTTGGCCTCAATACTGAGAGTGGCGTGCGGCACGGCGTACAGACGCTCCTTTGGAATAAGCTTGCCTGTAACGCGGCAGATGCCGTATGTCTTGTTCTCAATGCGAATCAAAGCATTCTCAAGATTTTTGATATACTTGGCCTGACGTACTGCCAAGGCGCTGTTTTCCTCCTTAGAGAGCACTGCCGCGCCTTCTTCCAAAATCTTGAAGGTGGGGGCGGTGTCGTCGGAGTTGTTTTCGTCGCCTTTCACGTTTTCCTGAAGCAGCTCGAGGTCTTTTCTCGCCTGAGCCAAACGATCTAGGATCAATTCCTTGAATTCCTCAAGTTCCTCGTCAGAGTACCTGGTTTTCTCTGCATTGTTTGTTTCCATGACAAATATGTTTATTTTTTTCTTATCGTTAGTTTGATGTTGACTTTGTCAACCAATTCCTGTGCCTCTGCGCCGTCGAGCTTGTCGACCATCTCAAGTGTGGCGAGTGTCTCCGAGCAGATGTATTCTCCGAAACGTTCCACCGGCTTCAGAATGTCGTTGTTCTTTTCAATTGTCAAGACAATCTTGTCGGTGACTTCCAGACCGTTTTCCTTACGCATGTTCTGCACTCGGTTGATGATTTCTCTGGCCAAGCCTTCTTCGAACAGCTCTTGCGAGATGGTGATATCCAAAGCCACTGTCATATTGTCTTGTGTTGTGACTGTCCAGCCCGGGATATCCTCGGTGGTGATGAGAGCGTCTTCCAAAATCAGGTTGACTTCCTGACCGTCAACGGTGATGTTAGCGCCGCCGTTCTTTTCGAAGCTTCTGATATCTTCCTGACTCATGGTGTTGAAGTACTTGGTGAGCTGACCCATCAACTTGGCGTAGCGTGTCTTCAGTGAAGCGAAGTTAGGTCTGACCTTCTTGACCAGGATGTTGAGTTCGCCTGTGAGATATTCCACCTTCTTCACGTTGACTTCCGAAAGGATGAGGTTTTCAACTTTCTCAAGCTGCTGCTGCATCTCGTCGCTGAGCACCGGAATCATGATTCTTGACAATGGCTGACGCACGCGGATGTTGGCTTTCTTTCTGAGGGAAAGCACCATCGAAGCCACCAACTGGGCCATCTCCATGCGCTCTTCAAGTTTCTTGTCAATGCATTTTGTGTCGGCCACCGGGAATGTTGTCAGGTGCACCGATTCGGCGCTGTTGCGGTGTGTCACGGCGTTCAGGTCGCGATACAACTGCTCGCTGAAGAACGGAGCGATAGGCGAAATCAAGCGTGCCAAAGTCTCCAGGCAGGTGTACAGAGTCTGGTAGGCCGAGGTCTTGTCGTCCGAGCCGTTGCTCTTCCAGAAACGGCGGCGTGACAAGCGCACGTACCAGTTGCTAAGGTGAGCGTCGACGAAATTGCCTATTGCGCGGCCGGCCTTGGTCGGCTCGTAGCTTTCGTAGTCTTTTTCCACCTCGATGATGAGTGAATTAAGCTCTGACAGTATCCATCTGTCAATTTCAGGACGTTTTTCGTATTCGATGTCGGCGTCTTTGTACTCGAAGTTGTCGATGTTGGCGTAGAGTGCGAAGAAAGCGTAGGTGTTGTATAATGTTCCGAAGAATTTGCGGCGCACGTCGTCCACTCCTTCTTCATCAAATTTCAGGTTGTCCCATGGCTGCGAGTTGGTCATCATGTACCAACGCACTGCATCGGCGCCGTATTTGGTGATGGCTCCGAACGGGTCGACGGCATTGCCCAAACGTTTCGACATCTTGTTGCCGTTCTTGTCGAGCACCAAGCCGTTTGAAATCACGTTCTTGTATGCCACCGAGTCGAAGCACATCGTGGCGATGGCGTGCAATGTGAAGAACCAGCCGCGTGTCTGGTCGACACCCTCGGCGATGAAGTCGGCCGGGAAGGTCTTGTCGTTGAGCTGACCTGGCTTGCCCATGTAGTGAATCTGTGCGTAAGGCATTGCGCCTGAGTCGAACCAAACGTCGATCAAGTCGGGCTCACGGAACATCTTCTTGCCTGATTTTGACACCAAAACCACGCCGTCGATATACGGACGGTGCAGGTCGAAC
Source organism: Bacteroidales bacterium (assembly GCA_017616735.1). Lineage (GTDB taxonomy): Bacteria > Bacteroidota > Bacteroidia > Bacteroidales > F082 > Limimorpha. Next base: position 370 of record JAFZXP010000074.1, on the reverse strand, counting down.
TTGGTGTAATCATCCGATTTATAAGGATTTTCCTTCATAAATCCTGCCTTGACCGATTTGTCGATTTCTTCGCGGAGCTGTGCCACGCTGCCGATGCAAATCTCTTCGTTGCCGTCTTCTGTGCGCCAGATTGGCAATGGTGTGCCCCAGTAACGTGAACGCGAGAGGTTCCAGTCGACGAGGTTCTCCAACCAGTTGCCGAAACGGCCGCTACCTGTTGCCTCGGGCTTCCAGTTGATGGTCTTGTTGAGTTCGATCATGCGGTCTTTCAAAGCTGTGGTCTTGATGAACCAGCTGTCGAGAGGGTAGTAGAGAACCGGTTTGTCGGTACGCCAGCAGTGCGGATAGTTGTGGGTGTGCTTCTCGCTCT
>JAFZXP010000073.1 GCA_017616735.1 Bacteroidales bacterium | reverse complement strand
CCTATTGAAGGCGTCTGGAAAAGCCCAAGTGTGAACAAGCTAAAACAGTTCACGCCCATGACGTGAACCTTGCTTGCTTGTCATCACACTTTTTCAGTTTTCCAGACTTTTCAATAGGATAACAAGAGCGTATAGTCCTAAATTTTTATTTTACTATATTACTATTTCTTATATTTTACGATTATCGCCGCAAATATAATAAAAAAACATTTATGGATTTATAAAAAAATAGAGACGCACGACCGTGCGTCTCTACTAAGGTCTAAGGTCTAAAGACTAAAGTCTCGATTAGAAGAACAGCACTCCGTTGTTCTCAACCTTTGCATTGTCGAGCAATGCTGAGTATGGTGAGCCGTTGAGGATAGAGTTGTTGAATCTTGAAACTCTCTCCTTGCGGATTGCCTCGTAGTCGGTTGCAGCTGCCGGTGTGGTGCCGTTCACCTTCATGATGACACACACATTGCCGCCCTCGACAGGAGCCGAATAAACGCCTTCCTTCATGCCGAGTGCTGTACCGCCTATCTTCTCTTCAACGCCGAAGCTGCCGAAGCCACGACCATCGAAAGTAATATTTTCGACATCGGTCTTCTCGCCGCCGAGTTCGCTGATCATTTTGTCGTAATCTTTACCGTAGGCTTTCATCTTTTCAGCAATCATCTTACCCTTGTTGATCTTCTTGATCTGGAGGTCGTAACGCTCAACGATGTCTTCGTATGGAGCATTGCCTTCGTCAACCTTCTTGGTAAGCACTGCCACGATGAACTTGTTGCCATTATCAAACATCTTCACATCACCGATCTTGGTGTCGTCGGCAAATGTCCAACGCACGAGCTCGCGCGGGCTGTCGATACCGGCGATACGGTTGGTTGTCTCTCTGATTGACTGATATGTGCGCTTGTTCAAGCCCTGAGCCTCGATTGCATTGTTGAACTGCTCGGCTGTTCTGTTCTCGATGACAAACTTGTTGACATCGGCAACGAAAGCCTGGTCTGTCTCCTGGCTGATGCCGATTTCCTTGGTCACAACTGCCAAGCGAACCATCTTGTTCTCGCCTTCGGTTTTCTTTTCCATGATTCTGGCCACCTTGTAGCTGTCGCCGTCCTCGTATGGACCGTAAACGAAACCAACCTTGTTGTCAGCAACAGCTTTCTCGACGTCGGCTGCGAGAGTCTTTGTGTCAACCCAAGCTGTGTCGAATGGAGTGTCTGAAGTGAGCTTAACGAAGTCTTCAACATTGGTTGCTTCGGCAAGACCCTGTTTCACATTCACCATGAAGTCTCTGGCAACCTTCTTGTCGGCCTCTGACGGTTTAAGCTCGAACACCACATAGTCGATGCCGCGCATGGCGTCTGTCTGATATTTGGCCTTGACTTCGTTGTAGAAATCTCTCTTGTCCTGTTCGGTCACAACAACTGTCGAATCAGGGATAGTGGTGTAACGCACCGCGTAAACCTCGGCTGTCTTCTTGAGATTCTTGTTGTCGTTGTAACGGTCGGCCATCTTCTTAGGAAGATAGTAACCGTGCTTGAGCAGGCTTTCATATTTTGAATTGAGTCTGTCTTCAGCGATAGCGTTCTCGAAGTTGATCCATCTGACCTGGTACTCAGGTGAGAGGTTGTCGAAGTTGTTCAAGTATTCAATCAAACCTTCTCTGTCGAATTTGCCGTCACGGTCGGTGAAGCTCTGCACCACATACTGATTAGGATTCTCGCCGAGGAACTGGTCGGTGAGCTCTTCTGATGTAACAGTGATGCCAAGGCTCTTGAATTCCTTGTCCATGATGATTTCTCTGATCATATAGTTCAAAGTCTGCAGACGGATATTGAACTGATCCTCCTCCGACACTGAACCAGTCTGAGCCTTCTGATTCTGAATGCTTTGCTCAGCTCTGTTTGTATAGTCCTGATACGAAATCTTTTCGCCGTTGACTATAGCCACATCGGTTTGTCTTCTTCTGTTAGTGCTTTTGAATAAGTCGCCTAAAACAAATGCCAAAAGAGCTAAACCAATGATAATCACTAAGATACCATAGTGCTGTCTGATTTTTCCAATTGCTGCCATAATTTTATTTCTTTATCTAATTATTCTTAATATTTTGAGCCTGCAAATTTACAAAAAATATAAACAGAGTCAACATTTTTCACAAAAAAGTGCTAACTCATTGATTATTCTTAATTTCCACCTCTTCAAGCTTGGTATCTGACGCTTTTATTATCTTGAAAAGATAGTTGCCTATCACAATTTCCTCGCCAGTCTGCGGTATACTTTCGTGATAATGAATGATATATCCGGCCAAGGTTTCATAGTCGTCCGACTCGGGGAAATCGTATTTGTATGTTTTGTTGAGATAGTCAATCTCCAACCTCGCCGAGAAGATTCTGTCGTTCTCGTCAATGGTCTTTTCGATATCGTCTTCCTCGTCGTATTCGTCTTCAATCTCGCCGAAAATCTCCTCGACCAAATCCTCAGTGGTTATGATACCCGCCGTGCCTCCGAACTCGTCAACCACCACCGCTATGCTCTGACGCGTCTTCGACAGATGCTGCAGCAAATCCTGCGCGCCGTAGGTTTCGGGATAAAACTCTATCTGGCGCACCTTGCCTCTGATGCTTCCGCCCTTATGCAGCAAGTCGTTGATGTGGATGTAACCGACAATATTGTCGATATTGCCTTCATACACAATAAGTTTGGAGTGTTTTGTCTCTTCGAAGGCGTTTTTCACGGTCTTAACCGAGTCGTTGATGCGCACTGCCATGATTTCGTTGCGCGGCTGCATGCATTCACGAAGCTTAACCGTCTGAAATTCAATGGCATTCTGGAAAAGTTCAATACCTTGCTGAATATCCTCGTTCTCCTCATTCGGGTCGGCATATTCTTTCAGATAGTCGTTGAGGTCGACAGTGCTGAGTTTGTAATCCTCGGGGGTTACCTTCATCCTGAAGACATATTTTATTATGAGTTCAGAAATTCCGATGTATATGAAAATCAACGGATAAAGCACCACATAAAGTATCATCATCGGCAATGCCATCACTTTCATCAGACCGTTTGGATTGAGTCGGCTGAGAGTCTTGGGCAAGAACTCCGCCACGAATAAGACCAGCAGGGTCGAGATTATGGTTTGGCAAAGCAGAATGGTGAATTCGTTGGTGATTACATCGGGCAAAACACTAACAATCACAGGCTCAAGCAGCCTTGCCATCGCGATTCCGTAAACCACATTGGCGATGTTGTTGCAAAGCAATATGCAACCCATGAAGTGGTCCTGTCGTTTTATGAAACGGTTGATGAGTTTGGCCGAGAAACGGTTTTTCTTCAGGTCAAGCTCCAGCTTCAGCCTGTTGGAACTGACAAACGACAACTCGACACCCGAAAACAGTGCCGACGCCGCCAATGATATTATAACGACCAACCAGTTACTCATCGTCATTCAGTTCAAGTGTAGCGCTTATGCCGAAAATTTCACGACGCGAAAAGTCTTCGTTGGCAACCATGCTGTCGCCGTAAATTATCTTGTCGGGACTTGATATCTTGACCAAGCTGCCGGTGTATATTTTCTTTCGTTTCTGGTCCCAGACCAAATTGTCGGTTTCCAGAACTTCCTGTGTCTCGATGTTTTCGGCTCTCACATTGCGCTTGGCTATCACCATCTGCCTTTTCTCATAACTGACGCCGTAGTCGCCGCTTATTTTGGCTGTAACGGTGGTATCGCCTTCGAACATATAAGCCACAAATCCCCTCGGGAACTCGATTTTCGAGCTGTCATTGTCGTCGACAGTCTGCATCAGCGGAGCCGTCAGTCTTGCCACCAGGCGCCCCGAGTCGCTGCGTTCAATCACCACATCGTAAGCCATCAGGCCCGAAATGGTGTCGGTTTCGACGAACTGCTTCACCTTCTCCATCGAGTTCTCACAAGAAAACAACATCATAACAAGATGTGCTATGATGTTGATTTCCAAAAATATACAAATCAGTCTTTTCAATTATTCGAAAATCTTGCTTTTGTCTTCTCGTTGATCCAGCATTCCACCTGGTAATCGTCGCCTTCAAACACATTGTAGAAGAAAGCGTCCTCACTTGTCGGGAACAGCTTGGAGTATTCTCTGATCATTTCGTTGGCCTTTGATGCCATCGACGGATCGACTTCCTTTGCTCTCTGGAACTTGTCGACTGCTGCCCAATACACCGCCTTTGCATGGAGTGGGTTGACGTTGCAGTCTTTACCGCTTGAGGCATAGAGATATCCGATAATCATGTAAGGCTCGCCGTCGTTCTTGTTGAGCTCGATGGCTTTTCTGGCGTAGGTGCGGCCCTGCTCCCAGTTGCCTTCCTTAAGCATGATCTGGGCGAGATACTTGTATGCCTGCTGAGCCGACTGATTGTCGGTCGATTTGGTAGCTTCCAGCAGATAGCTGACAGCCTTGCCGTATTCCTGATCGACGAGGTATCTCTTTCCGATGAAGTAAGCCGACTCAGGTGATGGGTTCAGCTTGTGCAGTTTAATTGCCACGGCGAGATAGAGGTCGCTCTTGTCGCAGTTTCTGGCAGCCAAGGTCGAGGCGATCTTGTTGAGAAGCTCAACATTGTCAGGCTCGGCATCGTACTTCTTTTGATAGATGCGGACCAAGTCTTCGCAGTTGGCGTAAGGCTGAACTGCACCTTCAAGGTTGTTCTTGGTCTGAACGTAGTTGGCATACTGTTTCTCTCTGTCTTTCTCGGTGCTGCCTTCTGCGTATTTGGTATTGATGTTATAATCGACAATATCCATCAAACGGCTGTATTCCTCGATAATGACTGCTTCGTCAAGCTTACCGGCCTTTGCCATGTTGATGATTTGCATGAAATAACCGTCGATGAAATTGGATGCGCTGTTGTTGCCTTCGATATCAATAGCATCTTTCAATGCCAGATACGACTGCTCCAGACGTGAAGGGAATGCCATCAAATCCAAGCCCATACGGCCTTTGATGTTGCCAACCTGATTGCCGGCCTTTGTCTGCGGGAAGTATTGGACACGAGCCTCATACACCATTACGAGTGTGTCGATGTATTTTTCTTTCAAGGCTGCGTCCTTGGTGTTTCTGATAAGGGCGTTGTTGACGATTTTTGTACCGTCGGTCAATGTTCTCTCTTTGTAGCCAGGGCAATTCAAGAAAACTCTTCTCCATGCCTCAACCATTACCGGGTTAACAGTCGATGCTTTGCCATCCCATTGTTTGAAAGCCTCTCTGTAAACAGAGATGTCGGCGTCGCACTCTGCGTTCTGTGCGAATGCCATTGTTGTCAGGCATAATGCCGCGCTTAAAAATAAAAACTTAAATTTCATAGCTATTACTTTTTGTGTTATTTATATCTTCGTTTAACAAACCATCTGTCGTGTATCGACACTCCAAATGATATATTGAAATATGTCTCTTGAACCAGATTGTCTTGCGTAGTGCCCATTCGGCCTATTTCAGCGGCAATGTTCACCGTGGTCTGGGCACGCTGGATTGGCAGCCCCACGCCTAATGACACATAGTATTTATTTATCGACTTGCCGTAGATGTTGAAGAACGTCTGTTCGTAATTGAAACCGGCGCGGTAGTTGATTTTGCGGATATAACTCGACACTGTGGTATGCGAAGGCGTGTAGCTTGCTCCAACGGCCACGTTCCATGAGTTTTGCAGCGAGTCGTTGACATTGTTCATGCGGAAAGCCTCCCAATTGCTCCAGTTGAAGTCGACACCGACAAGCCAATTATCGCCCTTCTGCAAAGTGATGCCGGCGCCAAAGCTCTGCGGATACTTCACATCCACGCGTTCGTTGCTGGTATAGAGAATTGTATCGACAACGCTTTCTACAAAGCTGCCGTAGCCCTTGAACATTGTTCTGATGAAAACGTTGCGGTGGGCTCTCATGTTGGCCGGCATGCCGTATGTCAAACCAATTTGGAGTTTGTAGTTGTTCTTGAAATTTTGCTTGAAAATCAAGCCGAAATCAAATGTCAAGTCGTTGAAATGCAGGTTGATCGTGCGTCTTTCGTTCAAGAAATTGACATAGTCGGGGAAATAAAGTGTCGTCTCGTCGGATACATTTCCGAAGATGTAGTTCATCTTCACACCGAGTGAAAGATTCTTAAAAATCTTGAAACCGTTGGCCCAATACAATCGGTTAAGGCCGCCGATGCCGTCGTAGTCAATATTGTAAGGATAATCCTGCGACCACACAAACTCAGCCATCGAGGAATACGACCTGTTGCTGTATGGAGAGGCACCGGCACCCATCTTCCACCAGCGGGTCACGCCAAAGCCCATGTCGAAATAATCGAACGAGGCGTCTGAACCTCGCTCCGAAGCGTTCGAGGTGCGGTATGTGACACTTTTCATATAAAAGCCTGCATCGAAGAGGAATGTCAGCGAGTCGATTTCGGCATACGACGCCGGGTTGGCATTGTTCAGCAAGTGCTTGCCGTCCAAGGCATTGCTGATGCCGCCCATACCCTGAATCATGGTATTGGATTTGTTTTTGCTCATGGTACCCAAACCGAAACGCGAGTATGGCGAAGAGATGTCAGCCTGTGCAAAAACACCGCCTGCTGTCATGAAAAACACGACAGCGAAAAACAGTATTTTTTGTAACTTATTGAATTTCATTATATTCCAAAATCAATTTTAGGCCGTTAAACATAAAATTTGAATTTGCAAAGATGCAATTTTTTAACTTATTTTGCAAGAAAATATTGTCACCTCCCGAGATAAAAACATTTAAGTCGTTGAATTTCAACGAATAAAGGCTTATAAATTCTTTTATTTCGTTCAGCACTCCGAGTTGCACTCCGCTTTGCAGGCATTCGACGGTGTCGTCGCAGACGAGTTTGAGCTCGTCACAGGTGGGTTCGCAGAGTGGTAGCAGAGCGGTGTGCTCGTGCATTGATTTAAAGCGCAATTGCATTCCAGGGCTTATCGGCCCGCCGAGATGACGGTCGTCGGCAGTCAGAATGTCGTAGGTGATGCATGTTCCGATATCGACAATCAGGCTGTTTTGATGCGGTTTCTCAGCGAAAGCCGCGGCCACAAGTGCCAAGCGGTCGGCACCAATCTTGGTTTTTTCCTTATAAGTCAGAGCAAAAGGCAGCTTGGTCTCGCTTGAGAGCACCGTCATGCTGATGCTCTTAAGCTGCTGCAGGCATTCCTCTACCCTGCCGCCGACAGATGAAATTATACCTTTATTAATAACCGGGTGGCGTTGCAAAAGGCTCGTCAAATCATTCGAAACCGGGTTGAACACATTGGTTTCGACGATATTTTTGCCGTTGAAAACGGCATATTTGGCCTTGGTGTTGCCGATATCGATGGTTAAAATCTCGTTCATTTTAATGTCGTTACCTTGAAATAGGTTCGGTGCTGATAATCAGCGTTGTGAGCGTGTTGGGATAGTATTTGTCGTGATAGCGCGGACTATTGTTGTGTATCATGGCGTATATCCCGTTGCCTTCCAGAGTGTAACGGCTGTTTGAGCCGAAAGTCTCTTTCAGTCCATAATCCTGCAGCCTGATTTTCATCCACCAGATAAAGCCATGGTCGTTCGACTCGATGCAAACGTATCTCGAATTGTCCTTATTTTTCTGAATAGCGGCATAGATTTGTATTTCACGACCGTCGAAAAGGTATTTTCCCACGAATTTGTTTGTTTCTTTAAATCCGAGTGAGTCGAGATATGCTGTCACGAGTTTGTCGTCGCCGTTTTGGTTGTCTTTTATTAGCAGTTCGGCCAGAGCGACTGGGTTTGGTTTGTCCAACAAAATGCTGTCGGATTTGGTGCCGTCGGTTGTGGCTATTATATTTTGTGCTGTGGATTCGTTTCTGTGTTGTTCATTGTCTGAGCGGCATATCAGCGAGGTTGGGAGCATAATGAGAACGAGTGCGATTGTTATGTTTGTTTTCATGATGTATGATTTAGAATCTGGATTGCAAAGATAGACAAAAGTTATGAGATTGGAGTTGAAAATGGCGGTAAAAAATTTTTTTCAAAAAAAAGTTGGTGGTATTAAAAAATGTTGTATTTTTGCACCGCAAAACTAATGGGGTACCATAGCTCAGTTGGTAGAGCAACGGACTGAAAATCCGTGTGTCGCTGGTTCAACTCCCGCTGGTACCACGCAAAGCGCTGACTCATCAAGAGTCAGCGCTTTTTTTATTATTATGTCAACGAAGGGAATCGAATTTATTAAACACTCATCTCATTATACAGCTCCACTGGACCGGCGTGCCAGAGTTTGTTTTTTTCAATCTCAAGGCGGCGGTAAAGGTCGGAGGAGTAGATTTTGCGGATGGCATCGACAACGCTAAGGTTTTTATCCTCAGACAACATCTCTGCGAGCCAACTGACTTTAGATGGCAGAAGAAGATAGAGATTATCTTGAGTTATCGGTGTCATGGTTTTATTTGTTTTGCGTCGTGAAACTTTATTGCTTGCAGTGATTTCGGTGTGTGAAACAGATACTGGTCAACCAACTTGTAGGTTTTCAGTTCGGCAATAAGGTTCTGTTTTGTCATTAGACCGCCTTCATAGAGGGCGAAAGCTGCATACACACGATCGTTTGCCACAGGACCGTAAACCACATCGTAATCGTGAGTGAAATGCCTGTCGGTGCGATTCTTCATCACGAAATCGAGCCATTCTTCGGTCGGTGCGGTAAAAATAAGACAATTCAGCGTTTTAAGAATCTGTTCGTCTAGTAGATAGCTGTTGACAAAGCCTTCTTTTGCTTTTTTCTCATCCATGCGCTTACGCACCCATTCTTCAGCCTGAGCCTCGGAAGTGGTAGTATAAAACCCGCTGCCATAATCCAAGGTGCGATTCGGCTCTCTTATTTCGGGTTGTGTGATTCTTTCAAGACTTCCGTGGTAAACTATCATGACTTTTGTCTTATTTTTATAAACTCCTCAATGTCTTCCAAAATCCATTGATGACCTTGGGTGTGCAGCATTTCATAATTATCCGCCAAATAGTCGAGAACACCGAAACTGTCGAGTTGTCGCATCGCTTCATCACCGGTGAGATGCTTGCTGTTTTTGTATTGCTCTATACAAAACGACACGAAATACGATATGTCCTGCTGTTTGTTCATAATTATCAACTGCAAAGATACAAATCTTTTTTAAATAAGGAAAAATAATTTTGAGATAATCGGGGGACAAAAATTTTGGTTTTTGTCCCCCAAAATGAGTAATATTGACTAAAGTTGATTAAAGTTGACTAAGTAGCAAAAAGTCAAGAAATACAAAAAGTGCTGATTTACAGTGGTTTACTTGGTCAAACTTAGTCAACGGTTGTCAACGTTAATCAAATTGATAACTCCCGCTGGTACCACTTAAAGCACTGATTCACAATGAGTCAGTGCTTTTTGTTTTTTGTGGTTTTGTCAACGAAATGTCAACATTTAAAATAAGCACCTCGGAAAAATGGCTTTCCCAAGGTGCTTTTTGAGTGTTAAAAATGTCGATACGACACTTAGTTTTTATTTGTCATTAAATTCCAGATTAAGATCATCTTTTATAAAACTAACACTTACCACACTTTCTGTCACCATCACGCTTTCCTGATGGAAAAAGGCGCACAGGTCTTTTGCGATGGATTCGGCTTTCTGCTTATCGGCATCCATCAGCGATATGAGAAGGATTCGCTCTTGAGTGTAATCACCATTCTCGTGGAAATATCCGCCTTCGTTGATGGAAAACGCGAACGGCACATGATAACTCTTGCAGACGTATTTCATGATATCGACATACGTCTCGGTGCTATGCTTCTGCTGTTTGGTGGTGGCATCGTTCAGCCCTATGTATATTTTTGTCTCGATCATAATTTTCAGTTTTTCAAAGTATAGAACTAAGTGCTGCGCGGAACTCTGGCATCGGGCATTTGGTGTCGCGCTCGACGATGAGTGTCTTAAGGCCGGCGTAAGGACGCACCAGCTCATCGATTTCTTTGAGCGGGATGCCTTCGCCGAAATAGACTGGGGCGAAATGTTCCCAAAACTTCATGGCCACCGCGTTGGACATGTGGAAGGTTTCTTGGGTAAACTCTTCGCCATTGAGGCAGCAGCAGAGATATACCATGCCGATATCGAAAAGATGGTTGCCCCAGCAGAAGTCGCCGAGGTCGATGAAATAGCGCTTGTCGCCCACAAAGATGGCGTTGCTGAACTGCAGGTCGCCGTGTATGGCGGTATCCTCGTCGGGGGTGTCGGCAATGAATTTGGCGAGCTTGTCTTTTTCGGCTGTCGTAAAGAACGGATTCTCGCTCAGCAGCCGGTAGTAACGGTCTTTCACATTCTCAAACGCAGTGGTGTCGACATGGGTGGAATGCAGCTGACGGCACATCTGTGCGAATTCGGCGGCATATTGAGCCACCTTCTCCGGATTGTCGCCCGAAGCCCTGGAATATGATTTCTTCCCGAGAATTCTCTTGAAACGTATGCCGTAGCGTCCGTCTTCGGTGACTACATATTCACCGGGTTCAGGTGTCGGAATACCCATCTCATAAACCTTGCGGGCAAGGTTCATCTCGTCCAACGGCTGCTGTATCTTGCCGGGGAAATAGAGTTTCAGCATCACGGTGGGGTCGGTTTTGCTGTCGTAGCTTTCGCCGTTGAAACCGCCGCCTGAGAGGACGTAATCGTTAAGTGATATCTTGATGGCTTCCATT